>CANGCI010000063.1 GCA_947451995.1 Comamonadaceae bacterium
CCTTTGACAAGTGCCGGAAAGCGTGCCGAGTTTTGGGTCATCGGCATGGGCAAATTGGGCGCACGAGAGTTGAATGTCTCGAGCGACATCGATCTGATTTATGTCTACGACGAAGACGGTGAAACCACAGGCAATGAACAAGGCTTGGGGAAAATTTCAGTCCAAGAGTACTTTGCCCGCGCAGTCAAAGCCATCTACACCCTGATAGGTGACACCACAGAGCATGGTTTTGTGTTTCGCGTTGATTTGGCCTTGCGCCCTAATGGCAACTCGGGCCCCAGCGTGGTTTCGCTGGGTGCATTGGAAGAGTATTTGCTGGTTCAAGGCCGTGAATGGGAACGCTTTGCCTGGATGAAGAGCCGAGTGATTGCGCCGCGCAGCAGCATCCAAAACGGTTCTGCGGCTAATTTGCGCTCGGTGGTGTTGCCCTTCGTGTTCAGGCGCTACCTCGATTACAACGTGTTTGAGTCCTTGCGCACCCTGCACCAGCAGATCCGTGACCATGCGGCCAAACGCAGCGCCGGCCATCCAGAGCGTGCCAATGATGTGAAGTTGTCGCGAGGGGGAATTCGGGAAATTGAATTCACCGTGCAATTGTTGCAAGTGGTCCGCGGCGGGCAATTCCCAGAGTTGCGTACGCGGCCGACCTTGGATGCTTTGCAAAGGGTGGCAAAGGCAGGCTTGATGCCTGTGGATACGGCCAAAGCATTGGCCGAAGCCTACGTTTTCTTGCGCCGGGTAGAGCACCGAATCCAATATTTGGACGATCAGCAAACCCATGTTTTGCCGACACAAGATCATGACTTGACGTGGATCGCCAACACCATGGGATACGCCGACAGCTGTGATTTTTTAAGCGATCTGGACGCGCATCGCGAAATTGTGGCGCACGAATTTGACATCTTGTTGGGCGGCGACCGGGAGTGCAAAGGCTGCCAATCACAGGGGACGCGTGAACGCCCCGAGCTTGAAAAGATCCTTGATTTGTTTACAGGCGAGGCCCGTCAACGCTTGGCCCATTGGCAGGACAGCCCCAAAGTTCAAAGTTTGCGTGATGACGCCAGAGGTCGTTTGATGCGTTTGCTGCAACGCACGGCGCAGTGGCTGAAAGAGGGGCGCGTCGAAGAAGTGGCCGTTGTCCGGATGGCTGACTGGATGGAGCCCTTGATGCGCAGGGAGAGTTACCTGGCCATGATGCTGGAGCGTCCAGCGGTTCATGAAAGACTGCTTCGATTGCTAGGCGCGGCCAAGTGGCCGGCCCGTTATTTGGTGCAACACCCTGGCGTCATTGATGAATTGGCGGGTGGCGATGTTCTGAAACAACGCTTTGTAGCCGCCGATTTTGAAGCTGAGCTTCAAGCACGTCGGGCGGCCCTCCAACGGACCGGCGAAGACGACGAAGAAAACATCCTGAATCTCTTGCGGCGGGCCCACCATGCCGAAGTGTTCAGAACCCTGGCACGCGATGTCGAGGGCAATTTGACCGTTGAGCAGGTGGCCGATGATTTGAGCGCCATGGCCGATGCGGTGCTGCGCGTGACCGCGGCGTGGTGTTGGTCTTATCTCAAAAATCGGCACCGTGAGGTGCCCCAATTTGCCATCATTTCCTATGGCAAATTGGGTGGCAAAGAGCTGGGCTATGGCAGCGATTTGGACATCGTTTTTGTATTTGAAGACGCCGATGAACGGGCCCAAGAGGTCTATGCGGCCTTTGTGCGCAAGCTCATCAATTGGTTCACCGTGAAGACGGCCGAGGGCGATTTGTTTGAGATTGACACGGCCTTGCGACCCAACGGAAGCTCAGGTTTGTTGGTGACCACTTTCGACGCATACGCCGACTATCAACAGCAGCGCGGCAGCAACACTGCTTGGACATGGGAGCATCAAGCCATGACGCGGGCGCGCTTTGTGATGGGCGATGCACACATGAGGCAGCGCTTTGATCAGGTTCGACTTGCTGTGATCAGTGCGCAACGCGACCCCCATGCGCTAGCCCAAGAGATCGTCAACATGCGAAATCGGGTGCGAGGTGCACACCCCATCAAGCCTGGTTTCTTTGATGTGAAACACAGCCCAGGCGCCATGGTGGATGCCGAGTTTGCTGTTCAATATTTGGTCTTGATGCACACCACGGCCCACCCAGAATTGGCTGACAACGTTGGCAATATTGCCTTGTTGCAACGGGCTGAGGTTGCAGGCCTGTTGCCGCCAGGCGTGGGCATGGCCGCGTCAGCCGCCTATCGAGAATTGCGCAGGGTTCAGCACAAGGCTCGTTTAAACGAAGAGCCAACCCAGGTAGAAGGCAGCTTTTTAAAGACCGAACAAGAGGCCGTTTTGGCTTTGTGGCACGCCGTTTTTCCGGCCGACAACAAATCTGTCAAAGGCGCGTGACAAGCTGGGAAATTGGAAGTAAACTGTTCAGTCACAAAATAGAATGGACAGTTCAATGGCCAATTTCAAAGCACTCCAGCGCATCCTTGCCTTGGCAATTTTGCTTGCCATGCCTGCCGCATGGGCGCAGTCAACAGCTGTCATGCCGACGGCATCTGCGGCTTGTCCAACATTGTTGAACCACACGTTTGCAAGGCTGCAAGATGAAAAACCGCAGTCCTTGTGCCAATACAGCGGCAAAGTGATTTTGGTGGTCAACACCGCCAGCTACTGTGGCTTCACGCCTCAATACAAAGGCTTGGAAGCCCTTTACGACAAATACAAAGACCGAGGTTTGGTGGTGCTGGGCTTTCCCTCCAATGATTTTGCGCAAGAGAAGGCCACCAACCAAGAAATTGCAGACTTTTGTGAAAACACCTTTGGCGTGAAGTTTCCAATGTTCACCAAAACCGCGGTAACCGGTGAAGCCGCGGTGCCATTTTTCAAACAACTGGCCCAAGCCCCTGGACAGCGTCCAAAGTGGAACTTTTACAAATACCTGATTGGCCGCGACGGCAAGTTGATCGACAGCTACAACAGCATGACCAGTCCCGACAGCAGAAGTCTGGTTCAAGCGCTTGAGAAAAGCTTGTCGGGCAAGCCCTCCTAAATTGATTGCGAAAGTCTGACATCTTGAAGTACAAAAAAATTGCCGTTGTCGGCTCAGGCATCTCGGGCTTGGCCGTTGCACACAGCTTAAAAGGACAAGCCGAGGTCACGCTGTTTGAAGCAGGTGATTACTTTGGTGGACACGCCAATACCGTTGACATCAGTTTGCCTACGGCCGCAGGCGTGGTCACGCATGGCGTCGACACTGGGTTTTTGGTATTCAACGAAAGAACCTATCCCAACCTGATCAATCTGTTTGCAGAGTTGGGTGTCGAGACGTCCTTGTCTGACATGTCTTTTTCAGTGCAAGCACCCAAGGCTTGGGGCAACGAGTCCTTGGAGTGGAGTGGCAGCAATTTAGACACGGTCTTTGCACAGCGCCGAAATTTGGCGCGCCCCGAGTTTTACAAAATGTTGTTGGATGTGCTGCGCTTTAACAAGTTGTGCACGCAAATTGCACAGCAGCAAACCGAGTCCGCACTGCGCCAACCTTTGTCGGAATTTTTAAAGCAGCATCAGTTTGGCAAGGCTTTCCAAAATTGGTATTTCTTGCCCATGATGGGTTGTATTTGGAGTTGCCCCACGGATCAAATGCTGGCCTTCCCAGTGGCCACCATGATTCGGTTTTGCCACAACCATGGCCTGCTGCAAATCAGCAACAGGCCGCGTTGGTTCACGGTCACGGGCGGCTCTCGCAACTACGTGCAGAAAATAGTCAGGGACATCAACGACAAGCGTTTGAACACCCCCGTGCAACTCATTGAACGAGATGCGCAAGGCGTTCGAGTGGTGACGCAAGGGGCTGCAGAGCGTTTTGATGAAGTGGTCATCTGTACACACTCCGATCAAGCCTTGCGCATGCTGCGCACGCCCTCTGCAGAAGAAACGCAGTATTTGTCAGCCATTCGCTATCAAGACAATGTGGCCGTTTTGCACACCGATGACAGCGTGCTGCCGACTCGCCGCAAAGCATGGGCCGCTTGGAATTACGCACGCGCCGAAAGCGAAGACCAAGAAAGCGCACGCGTTTGTTTGCATTACCTGTTGAACAAACTGCAACCCTTGCCATACGAGCAAGCCGTAGTGGTGTCACTCAATCCGGCGCAAGCCATCGATGCCAGCAAAGTCATTCGCACGTTTGACTATGCACATCCGGTGTTCGATTTGGCCGCCATTGATGCGCAACAACACATCCACCAAATTCAAGGCCAGCAGCACACATGGTATGCCGGTGCTTGGTTGGGCTATGGTTTTCATGAAGACGGTTTGAAGTCTGGGTTGGCTGTGGCCAGAGAGTTGCTGCTGAAAGTTCACGCATGACAACTGCCCACATCAGCATTGGACATGGCCAGATCAGGCACGTGCGTTTACGCCCGGCCCGCCATGCCTTTGACTATGCGGCTTATTTTGTGATGTTGCCTATGCGCCACCTTCAATCGGTGCTGCGCAATCCAGAGGCTGCAAAAGCCTTGGCTTTTCCCATCAACCGAGCAGGCCTGATGTCGTTTCACGACGTCGACCATGGTGATGGTCGATTGCCAGAACAAGGCGGTGCTTTGGCTTGGCTGGAGTCTTTGTTGGCCGAATCCAATGTGCAAGACGCGGACGGTGAAATTTGGCTTCAAACATTTCCGCGCGTCTTGGGCTACACCTTCAAGCCCGTCAGTTTTTGGTACTGCCATCGACAAGACAACAGTTTGGCCGCGATCGTGGCCGAGGTCCACAACACCTTTGGCGAGCGACACTGTTATTTGTTGCAAGAGCCCAAGTGGGGTGTCACGGCGCTTGCAGACAAGGTGTTTCATGTCTCGCCCTTTTGCAAAGTCTCAGGGCATTACCAATTCAGGTTCATGCGAACCCTTCAAAACGGCGTGGAGCGCATTGTTGCGCGAGTTGATCACAGCAATGAAGACGGCCCCTTGATTCAAACCAGTCAAAGTGGCAAGTTGGTGGACGCAAGTCCCAGCGAAATTCGAAACACTTTTTGGCGCTATCCCCTTTGGACTCTGGCCGTGATGTTGCGCATTCATTGGCACGCCTTGTTACTCTGGTTCAAGAAAGTTCCTTTTTTTCACAAACCCGCGCCTCCCACGCAATTTGTTACGCGTGGTCAAGCGGCTTCAACCTTCACTTCTAAATCTCGCTGAACATGAACTCCACCACGTCTTCCAGCACATCGATGGCCATCCAGTCTGCACCCATGGCCGCGCGCCGTGTGCTTCAGTTGCTTGAAAAAATGGAGCACGGCACCTTGACCGTTCAGTTCCCCGATCGAAGCTCGAAAGTTTATGGCAATGGTGCAATGCCCCATGCCGCCATCAGCTTGCGCAACTGGAATGTTTTTTTGGCCAGCATGAAATCGGGCGACATTGGTTTTGCGGAAACCTACATTGCTGGGGATTGGACCACGCCCGCCTTGAGTGATTTGTTGCGCGTCATGATTCAAAATCGCCGCGTTGTGGAAGATTTGATTTATGGCTCTTGGTGGGGCCGCATGATTTACCGCGTCAAGCATTTGCTCAATCGCAACCACAAAGCCAACAGCCGCAAAAACATCCACGCCCACTACGACCTGGGCAATGCGTTTTACGAATTGTGGTTGGATGGCACCATGAATTACTCGTCCGCATTGTTTGAGGGCGATTTCAGCCGCAGCATGCAAGCGGCACAAAACGCCAAAGTGCGCCGCGCTTTGCAAGCCACGGATGTCACAGCGGGCTCTCGCGTTTTGGAAATCGGATGTGGTTGGGGTGCTTTGGCCGAAATGGCCACCCTGGAAATGGGCGCACATGTGACCGGTGTGACCTTGTCGACCGAACAATTGGCTTTTGCCAATGCGCGCATGAAATGGAATGGCAAAGCAGAACAAGCTGATTTGCGTTTGCAAGACTATCGTGACATTGACGATGGTCCCTATGACGCGGTGTGCTCCATTGAAATGATCGAGGCGGTCGGCCAAGAATACTGGCCGACTTATTTCCAAACGGTTAGCAAGATGTTGAAGCCAGGCGGCAAGGCCTGCATTCAAAGCATTGTGATCGACGACGCTTTGTTTGACCGTTACGTCAAATCAACTGACTTTATTCAGCAATATATTTTCCCGGGCGGCTGCTTGCCCAGTCCTTCTGAGTTCAGACGACAGGCGCGCTTGGCAGGCTTGGAAGTGGTCGATGAGTTGAAGTTTGGTCCCGATTACGCCGAAACTTTGCGTCGTTGGCGACATGACTTCTTGGCCCATGAGGCGCAGGTGTTGACCTTGGGCTTTGACACCGCATTCATTCGCACTTGGGAGTTTTATTTGGCCTATTGCGAAGCCGCTTTCGATGAAGCCAACACCGATGTGATTCAGTTCACATTGAAAAAGCCAGGCTGACATGAACATCCTGCAATGTCGTTTATGGCAGATCTTGTTGGTGGTGGTGCTCAGCAACTTGAGCGCCATGGCCGCTGCCAATGAAACGATATTGCCAGGCGCGAAACCTTCAAGCACTCAGCGCTATCAATTTTGGGGCTTCGAGATTTACGATGCCCGTTTGTGGACCTCGCCTGGTTTTTCGGTGCAGCAGTTCACGGCCTCGCCGTTTGTTTTGGAGCTGTCATACCTTCGCAATTTTGAAGGGGCGGCCATTGCCAAGCGCTCGATGGACGAGATGCGCAAGTTAGGCAGCATCAAGGCGGCACAAGAGAAAGAATGGCTCAAGGCCATGACCGATATTTTTCCCAATGTTCGCCCTGGTGACCGTTTGTTGGGGTTCTACAAGCCCAACGAAGGTGCTGAATTTTGGTTTCAACAAAAACGTTTGGGTGCCATCACCGACCCACAATTTGCCAAGCTCTTTTTTGGCATCTGGCTGCATGAGGCCACATCAGCACCCGCCATTCGACAAGCCTGGATCAACGGCTTATGAGTGAGACATCGCGCGCCGCACAGACAACGGGCGCATCCTATGGCCTGCTGGCTTTGCCTTTGTCGTTTGTGGCTTTGCCCATGTACGTCAACTTGCCACACGCATACGCCACACACTACGCGGTCCCTTTGACCACCCTCGGTCTTGTTTTGCTGATCAGTCGTTTGTTGGACGCTTTCATCGACCCATGGATGGGGCGCATCAGCGATGTGCTGTATGCCAAGTCCAATCAAGCCGTCGGTACTGCCGCCATCGCTTTGGCCGCTTTGTTGTTGGTGTCTTTCGTAGCCTTGTTTTTCCCGCCACTGTTTGCTTCCACGTCAGGCTATGTGGCCTGGGTCGCGGTGTTTGTCAGTTTGTGTCACCTCACCTACAGTGGTTTGAGCATTCTTCACCAAGCCTGGGCAACACGTTTGGGCGGCGATGCTTTGCAACAAGGCCGCGTGATCGCTTGGCGTGAAGCGGCCGGCTTGGTGGGCGTGGTGTTGGCGTCGCTGCTTCCTGCTTTGGCAGGCTGGCAGTCCACCAGCATCTTTTTGGGCGCTTCATTGCTCGTGGCCTTGTGGGCATGGTCTCGGGTGTTTCAAGCCAATGTGCCTTTGTTGTCCGGCGCGGAAGCATCGCCCACAGCCAATGCCATGGCCTTGCCGATTCGTCAAAGTTTGTTTTTAAAACTCTTGGCTGTGTTCATGCTCAACGGCATTGCCAGCGCTGTTCCTGCCAGTTTGGTGATGTTTTTTGTAGAAGACCAAATACAAGCGTCGGCAGACATTGCACCGTGGTTTTTAGGCGCCTACTTCATGGCCGGCGTGGTGTCTTTGCCGGTTTGGTTGAAATTGATTCGCCAATGGGGCTTGCCCAAAACATGGGGTGTTGGCATGTTGTTGGCCATTGTCAGTTTTGCCAGCGTCAGTTTTTTAGGTCCAGGTGATGAACAGCTGTTTCTCGGTGTGTGCATCGCATCGGGCATTGCCTTAGGGGCAGACATGGTGGTGCCTGGTGCTTTGCTCAATCGCGTCATTGATCACTTAGGTCACCGGGGCGAAGCCGAGGGCTTGTATTTGGGATGGTGGAACCTCATCAGCAAATTCAATTTGGCGTTGGCAGCAGGCCTGTGCTTGCCACTTTTGGCCAGTTGGGGCTATGCCCCGGGTTCGCGAAGTGTCGAAGGCTTGCATGCACTGTCCCTCGCCTATGGCGTGTTGCCTTGCGTTTTGAAAACCGGTGCCGTTGCCGCGTTGTTTTATTTTTGGATTCAACCGTCAGCCACTTCGCTGACATCAAGGGGTAACTTATGAACAGACGACAGTATCTCAAGCGTGTTTCTCAAGGCGTTGCTGCCCCGCTTTTATGGCGTACATCGGGCTTGGCTGCGTTGAGTGCTGGGGCCGGACTTTTGTCAGGTTGTGCAGGCCCCCAATTGTCCGACTACGCTGCGCAAACGCCCGTGCTTGATTTGCGAACCTACTTCAATGGCATCGTCGATGCTTGGGGTGTTTTCACGGACCGTTCAGGCCGCGTGGTGAAACGCTTCAAAGTGGTGATGGACTGTCAATGGCAAGGTGATGAAGGTGTCTTAGACGAGGCCTTCACCTACTCTGATGGCACCCAACAACGGCGCATTTGGAAATTGAAAGCTTTGCCGAATGGCCGCTATGAAGGCCGCGCTGACGATGTGGTGGGGATGGCCGCTGGTGGGGTGAGTGGCAACACCTTCCGCTGGCAATACACCTTGGCCCTGCCCGTCGATGGCACGGTTTGGGAAGTGCAGTTTGACGACTGGATGTACCTCATGGACGAGCAAGTCATGATGAACAAAGCAGTGATGCGCAAATGGGGTGTGACCTTGGGGGAAGTCACCTTGTCATTCAAACGCCGAGTTCCCAACGCGTCGGGTCGTGTGTCATGAACCTGGATGTTGCAAAAGCAGGGCAAGACACGGTGCCCGTTCAGCCCCTCAAAAGCCCCGTCAAGCGTCGATGGGGCGCGCCTTTGAACCCACCCATGGTTCAGTGGCAAGGCAAACGCGTGTGGTTGATCGGTGCTTCCAGTGGCATTGGTTTGGCGTGTGCCAAAGCTTTGCATGCAGCGGGTGCCAACGTGGTCATTTCCGCGCGTGATTTAGGCGTGGTGTCTGTCTGGGCCGAACAATCTCAACAACAAGGTCAAGCGCTCACGCTGCTGCCCTTAGACGTGACGGATGCCTTGCAAGTGCGTTATGCCATGCGTCAAGTGGCCGCGCTGGGACCTTTGGACATGGTGCTTTACTGTGCCGGACATTACCGCGCGCACCGTGCAACAGAATTCGATTTGACCGACATGTTGCGCCACCAGGAAGTGAACTACAACGGTTTGCTGAGAGTGCTCGATGCAGCGTTGCCGGTGTTGCTGCAACAGGGCTTTGGCCATGTCAGTGTGGTCAGCAGCGTGGCGGGGTGGCGTGGCTTGCCCAATGGTTTGGCCTATGGTCCCACCAAAGCAGCGGTCACGCATTTGGCAGAAACCATGTACATGGATTTGCAAGACAAAGGCATTGGCGTCAGCCTCATCAACCCCGGCTTTGTCGCCACACCACTGACCGCACAAAACAATTTTCAAATGCCCGCCTTGATGTCCCCCGAAGATGCGGCCAAAGCCATGCTGCAAGGTTGGACAGAGGGTTTGTTTGACATTCACTTTCCCAAGCGATTTACGCTGTGGCTGAAGTTGTTGCGCCTGTTACCCTATCGCATGTACTTCGCTTTGGTACGTCGATTTACAGGATTGTGACCATGAACTCGCGTCAGCGCTTTGAACAAATTGCCAACTACTTTGAAACTCTCACACCGCAAAGTGTGAGTGAACTGAACGCGTTTTACAGCGCCACCGCGCGCTTCAAGGATCCCTTCAATGACGTGACCGGTGTGCCCGCCATAGAGACCATCTTTGCGCACATGTTTGCGTCATTGACGCAACCACGCTTTGTCATCACGGGCCAAGTGGTCGATGGTGACCAAGCGTTTTTGACGTGGGAATTTCGCTTTCGTTTCAAGCGCTTTGACACGCAGACCGAACAAGTGGTGTTGGGGACCAGCCATTTGGTGCTCGATACAGACCAACGCATCAGCCTGCACCGCGATTATTGGGATGCGGCTGAGGAACTTTACGAGAAGTTGCCTTGGGTTGGCGCTTTGATGCGGTGGCTGAAAAAAAAGGCCAACAGTTAAACCCTGTTGGCCCTTCAGTCGGCAGCGCTCGACTTAAGCCGGTACGCTGTCAATGAAACTTTGGCGTTGCATCAACTTGGCGTACAGCTTGTCCAAATTGGGATAAGTGTCGCGCCATTGAATGGCAGGAAAGCGAAAGTCCAAATACCCCAGCGCACAACCCACCGCAATGTCCGACAAGCTCAGATGCGCACCCGAGCAGTAAGGCTTGTCTGCCAGACCTTGTGACATGGCGCGCAGTGATTCAGAAATCTTGTGCAATTGGCGGTCAATCCATGGCTGGCTGCGCTGTTCAGGGGGGCGATGTGGCCATACGGCTTCCATGCGTGCCAGCAAAGCGGCGTCCAGCAAACCATCGGCCAAGGCCTCCCAAGTTTTCACTTCGGCGCGTTCACGGCCATTGACGGGGATCAGTTTGCCAACAGGCGACAAAGTGTCCAAATACTCCACAATGACGCGGGAATCGAACACGGCTTCGCCGCCTTCCAAGACCAAGCAAGGCACCTTGCCCAGAGGGTTGGAGGCGTGAATGGTGGTGTTGGCCGACCACACGTCTTCGGCCACCATGCGGTAGTCCAGTTTTTTTTCAGCCATCACGATGCAAACTTTGCGGACATAAGGGCTGGTGGGTGAACCGATCAATTTCATGGGTTTGTTCTTGTAAAAGTCGTCAAAAGCGAGTCGAATTGACGTGCATTCTAGAGGAATCGCAAGCTCAGTCATTTGTCAGGGTCAGAACTTACAATCAGCGTATGACTTCTTCTCCTATTTCCGCCCTTTCGCCCTTGGATGGCCGTTACGCCAACAAGCTCAACGCACTGCGCCCGCTCATGAGCGAGCTGGGGTACATGCACCGCCGTGTGCAAGTTGAAATTGCGTGGTTCATTGCGCTGTCCGATGCCGGGTTCGAAGAGTTCAAACCTTTGTCCTTGGGTGCACGCCGATACCTCACAGGTTTGGTGACTCAGTTTTCAGAGCAAGATGCTTTGGCCATCAAGGACATCGAAAAGACGACCAACCATGATGTGAAGGCCGTCGAATATTGGATCAAGTCCAAATTCAAAGATCGTCCCGAACTCGAACAAGCATCAGAGTTCGTGCATTTTGCTTGCACCAGCGAGGACATCAACAACACCAGCCATGCCCTGCAACTCAAAGGCGCGCGTCAGCAAGTGATCTTGCCCGCGCTAGACGAAGTGATTGAACAGTTGCGCAGCATGGCGCACGCTTATGCGGCAATTCCCATGCTGAGCCGCACGCATGGCCAAACTGCCAGCCCCACCACGGTCGGCAAAGAGTTGGCCAACGTGGTCGTGCGTTTGCGCAGCACCCGCGACAAAATTGCAGCCGTTCCTTTGAAGGCCAAAATGAATGGCGCTGTGGGCAATTACAACGCGCACATGTCGGCTTGGCCCCATTTTGACTGGGAGAATTTTTCCAAGTCAGTGGTCGAAACACCCGAGTCGCACGAAGCAGGTGCTTCCAGTGAGCATTGGGGTTTGGGTTTGTCGTTCCAGCCCTACAGCATTCAAATTGAACCGCACGATTACATGGCGGAATTGTTTGATGCGGTGGCGCGTACCAACACCATCTTGATCGATCTGTCGCGTGACATTTGGGGTTATGTCAGCTTGGGTTACTTCAAGCAACGCCTTAAAGCAGGTGAGATTGGCTCATCGACCATGCCGCACAAAGTGAACCCCATTGACTTTGAAAATGCTGAAGGCAATTTGGGTCTGGCCAATGCGGTGCTGAAACATTTGTCGGAGAAGTTGCCCATCAGCCGTTGGCAACGCGACCTCACGGATTCAACGGTGCTGCGCAACATGGGCGTGGCCTTGGGTTACTCTGCGCTGGCCTATGCATCGCTCATGACCGGCTTGAAAAAGTTAGAGTTGAACGAAGAAGCATTGGCGCAAGATTTGGACGCTGCCTGGGAAGTCTTGGCCGAGCCGATTCAAACGGTCATGCGCCGTTATGGCGTGCAAGGTGCTTACGAA
>CANGCI010000064.1 GCA_947451995.1 Comamonadaceae bacterium
ACTTCACTTCTATTCTCATGAGCGTTTGTAAGTCAATTAAGACTTAGTTCCGTAGAACTTGGCAATCGCCATCAAACGCCCACGCTTATCGGCTGTATATTTTTAAAGATCTCGTTGCAAACAATTTCAAGCCGAAGCCCTTGTTGTTTTTGCATCACTCGCTGCGATCAGCGAAGCCTTGCAGTATAGCACGCATTTTTTGCCTGCCTTGAAAAAATTTTCATATTTTTGAAAAATTTTTCAACCCTTCGGTTTTTGCAGCGACTGATTTTTTGATCAACTTGCCGCATTACCTTTTGGGCTTTACTTGTCGCCTAATTCAAAAACCTCTTTAAAAACATGAATGCTTTTCAAAGGCTTTTGGCGCAAGCTTTGCTGTTGACGTCTTAAACAACTAATCAGCAGCGAAGCCCTCGACTATAGCACTACTTTTTAGAGGCTGGCAATAGTTTTGTAAAAAATTTTCTAGCCTCATTGATAATGAGCCAATGGCTTTAATCACTTTATTAGACGCATCACTGGCTTTCGGCCATGTTGCACTCTTGGATCATGCAGACTTTGCGCTTGAAACATCCGAACGGATCGGCCTGATTGGCCGCAATGGCACAGGCAAATCATCCTTTTTGAAAATTCTGGCTGGCATGGAGCACGCCGACGATGGCAACTTGCATGTTCAGCAAGGCATTCGCATTGCCTATGTGGCGCAAGAGCCCTTGCTAGAAACTGAAGACTCTATTTTTGAATCTGTCCAGCGCGGACTTGCACCCGTGATGAAATTGATCGATGACTACAGCAATTGCGTCGGCGATTTAGATGCCCTGCAAAGTCAAATCGAATCGCTGGACGGCTGGGGCTGGGAGCAACGCGTTGATGAAACATTGCATCGCCTGCATTTGGACCCCACCGCCAAGATTGGCACGCTTTCTGGTGGCAATCGCAAGCGTGTGGCATTGGCACAAGCGCTGGTCACTCGCCCAGACGTCTTGTTGTTAGATGAACCCACCAATCACCTGGACTTGGACTCCATCTCCTGGTTAGAGCAATTGCTGATCGACTTCAAAGGCAGTGTGGTGGCCATTACGCACGACCGCGCTTTCTTGGACCGCATAGCCACATGCATTGTGGAACTGGACCGCGGCAGACTTCGAAGCTATCCGGGCAACTTTGCGCAATACCAAATCAACAAAGAAGAACAGTTGGCGCAAGAGGCCGTGATCAGCGCCAAGGCCGACAAACTGTTGGCACAAGAAGAAGTGTGGATACGCAAAGGCGTAGAAGCCCGGCGCACACGCAGCCAAAGTCGCATTGTGCGTCTTGAGAATTTACGCGCCACGCGCAGTGCCCGCAGAGAACAAGTGGGACGTGTTCGCATGGAGGTTGCGTCAGGTGCACCGAGTGGCAAATTGGTGGCCGAGTTAACCGATGTGTGCAAATCGTTCACGTCACCCGAAGGCGATGTGAAAGTGATTGTGAAAGACTTTACCGCCACCTTGCTGCGTGGCGACAAGATCGGCTTGCTGGGCCCCAATGGCGCCGGCAAAACAACACTGTTGAAAATGATCTTGGGCGAACTTCAAGCCGACAGCGGCAGCATTCGCCAAGGCGCCAATCTTCAGGTGGCCTACTTTGATCAAATGCGAAATGCATTAGACCTTGAGGCGTCGCTGGAAGACTTCATCAGCCCAGGCAGCGAATGGATTGAAATTGGCAACAAGCGCCAGCACGTGAAGAGCTACTTGGGTGACTTCTTGTTTTCACCAGCGCGTGCCACATCGCCTGTGAAGTCTTTGTCGGGCGGAGAACGCAATCGCTTGCTATTGGCCAGACTCTTTGCACGCCCTGCGAATGTCTTGGTGCTGGACGAGCCTACCAACGATCTGGACATCGACACCTTGGAGTTGCTTGAAGAGTTGTTGCAAGACTACGAAGGCACCGTGTTCTTGGTCAGTCACGATCGCGCCTTCATGGACAACGTGGTGACCAGCATCATTGCCTGTGAAGCAAGCGATGAAAATCCAGGTTTTTGGCGCGAGTACGAAGGCTCTGTTCAAGATTGGCTGACGCAATCGCAGCGCAGCCAAACAATTCAGGCCCAAAACAAAGCGGCGGCGGCAAAGCTGGCGGGGACGCCACAAGGTACAAGCAGTGCACCTGCTAAAGCCTCGGCCACAACGGAAGCAGCACCACAAGTTAAAAAAAGCACCGCTTCTGTACAGCCCGCCCCAACGGCCCCTGTTGCCCCCAAAAGCGCCGCCAAGCTCAGCTACAAAGAACAACGCGAATTGGACAGCCTGCCCGGTTTGATTGAGTCACTTGAGAATGAGCAGAAGCAAGTCCGATTGACCTTGGAGGACAGCAGCTTGTTTGCCAAAGATCCTGCAAAAGCAACAAGCTTGTATGCGCGAGATGCTGAAATTGACTCAGAATTGATGGCGGCGCTTGAACGTTGGGAAACACTCTCTGCCAAGTAATTGGCGGCCTTCACAGCACTTCACCCATATCAGCCCTTTGTGACATGAATTTGATCCTGAGTTCAGAAGAACTGACTGCCTTGTTGATTTTGTCGACGGCGGCTAGCTTTACACCAGGACCCAACACCACCTTGTCGACGGCACTGGCCGCCAATCAGGGCTTGCGCTCGGCCTTGCGTTTCATCTTGGCGGTGCCAGTAGGTTGGGGTTTGTTGTTAGGTCTCTGCATGGCGGGCCTTGGACATTTGGTGTTGGCCATCCCCGCTTTACGCTGGGTCATCACCATCAGCGGCACGCTGTATTTGTTGTGGATGGCCTATCGTCTCTGGGGCACCAGAGAACTAAGCAACGCAAATGAAGCCCGTTTGACGATTACCTTCTTTCAAGGTGTGGGTGTTCAATTTCTGAACATCAAGGCATGGATGCTTGCACTGTCAATCGTGGCAGGCTGGGTGGCCGGCAAAGAAGATGCCTTGGGCAGAAGTTTGGTGCTTCTACCCATCATGATGGGATTTGGCTTGGTGAGTAATTTGACCTACGCCGTGATGGGCAGTTTGCTTAGACAATGGTTGGCACAAGGCATCCGCTTGCTGGTGTTCAATCGCTGCATGGCAGCGGCTTTGGTCTTCACGGCCATTTGGATGTTTAAAACCAGTCTATAGAAACGGATCACTCGCATGACTTCGAGACCCTTCAAACAAGTGGATGTGTTCACACCGGTTGCCTATCTGGGCAATCCTGTCGCGGTTGTCTTGGACGGTACAGGCCTCAGTGATGCGCACATGCAAAGTTTTGCGCGCTGGACCCAATTGAGTGAAACGACTTTCCTCTTCCCACCTACGCCCGAAGCCAAAGCGCAAGGCGCCGACTACAAGGTGCGCATCTTTACCCCAGGCGGTGAATTGCCTTTTGCAGGTCATCCCACATTGGGCAGTGCGCGAGCTTGGCTGGAAGCAGGCGGGCAACCCCAAGATCAAGGCGTGATCGTCCAAGAGTGCGGCGTCGGTTTGGTTCGCATCGAGTCACAACAAGGCAGATGGGCTTTTGCAGCACCCCCCTCACAGCAGCGTGCGATCCCTGAGGACAAGTTGTCAGCCCTTGTACAAGCGCTTGGCATTGCAGCCCATCAGGTGATCGCTTGTCAGATACTGAACAATGGGCCTGAATGGTGGTCGTTTTTATTGGACAGCACCGAAACAGTCCGCAAGCTGTCGCCCGATCATTTGGCTTTGAAACAATTGGGCATCAAGGTGGGCGTTGCCGCCATCACGCAACACGAAGAGGTGCCTTCAAGTTTGCTGATTTCACGCAGCAATCGCGAATCGAGGGCATTTGCGGGAAGGGCTTCAAACGCCAACTCATCGGTCATGGCCGACAAAGAACCCGACTTGGAAGTGCGCGCTTTTGCCGCAGCCATCGGCATCACGGAAGACCCCGTGACCGGCAGTTTGAATGCCTCCTTGGCGCAATGGCTGATCGGTTCTGGCAAGATGCCCGCTCACTACCTGGCCAGTCAAGGTCAGGCCTTGGGCAGGCAAGGACGGGTCCACATTCAACAAGATTCGCAAGGCCAAGTGTGGGTCGGTGGCGACACCGTGGTCTGCATTGAAGGCCAAGTGGCATTAGACTGAACACCATGGGACAACTGATATTGGTGCGTCATGGACAAGCTTCCTTTGGCGCTGAAGACTACGATCAACTGAGTGACTTGGGCAAGCGCCAGAGCATTCGTTTGGGACAGTATTGGAAACAGGCATCAAGTCATCGACCTGATGCTTTGCACTTCGATGCCGTGCTCATGGGCAGCCTCAAACGCCACCGTCAAACTTGGGAAGGCATTGCAGAAGGTGCCGAACTGAACATGACGCCAGAAGTTTGGCCTGCGCTGAACGAATACGACAGCCATGCACTGATTGAAACGGTGCATCCCATGCCCTTGGCCAAGCCCGATACACCCGAGATGTACAAACATCATTTCCGCTTGCTGCGAACTGCTTTGCAAAAGTGGATGGCCGGCGACACGGCGCCCAAGGGCATGCCAAGCTACGCTGAATTTGCACAAGGCATTCAGGATGTGTTGCAACATGTCAGAACGCGCCACCAAGGCCGTGTGTTGGTGGTGTCCAGTGGCGGCCCCATTTCAACCGCTGTGGGCCTGGTGCTGAGTGCACCCGCAGACACGGCCATTGAGTTGAACTTGCGAATCCGCAACACCGCGCTGACCGAATTTGCTTACTCCCCTTCAAGGCACATGCTGTTGTCCTACAACAATCTTCCACACTTGGATGACAGTGCACACCAAGCTTGGATCACCTACGCATGAGGGATCCCTGCGTCAATTTGCCGATGCTTGCACGCGATATAGCGAAGCTTTTAGGGCCGAAGTGTTGCACCAGGTAAGCGATCAATTTCCAATAAAAGTTGCGCCAAAGAACTGCCGGCGGCATTGACCAAGGACTGTCCCTTTTCGGCAGTAGCGGCAGCCGCATTGCCCGCTGCGCCAGCAGGGTTGTAGTCTTGCATTTGCCAGGCCAGTTTGGCACTGCGGCCGTTGCCCAGAATGGGGAAATTGGCAGCTCGTTCTTCCGACGAAGATCGGAAATTTTGGGCCAGCGCCATGCGCACCTTATGGGGCTGAAGGGCCAGCATGACGGACGTTTCGACGTCGCCTGCGTGCACGCCAAATCGATGTTCATGTGCAGAGAACAAAGCATTCACATCGTCGCCTTGTGCATTGTGCATCGGCAACTGATACCAATTGACGCTGTAGACCAACATGCCCAATCGGGCACGTAAATCTCGGGCCACCACATCCATGGCGCCCACGTGACCGCCATGTGAATTGAACAAGACCAACTTGTTGACACCCGCTGCTTTCACGGACTCGGCAATGTCGGTCCAAAGGCGAATCAAGGTTTCTGGCTTTAAGGTGAGTGTGCCGGGGAACGCTGCATGCTCGGGGCTGAGGCCAACATTTTGGGTGGGCAAAAAGTAGACGGGCAAGGCTGCCGCGCTGGCCTGTTGACTTGCAAGCAGGTGAGGCAAACTGGCCTGCACCACCCCATTCACGATGTCTGTATCGACCGACAAAGGCAAATGGGGGCCATGCTGCTCGGTTGCGGCAAGGGGCAACACGGCAATGGCGCGCGAAGTGTCAATGCTCGCAAAATCGAGGGTGGTCAATTCTGACCAAAAGTGGATCGCAGTGGGCTTGGCAGACGAACTTTTCATGGCGTCAGTTTAATTGAGGCACAGCATTTCGGGGAATGATTTTGAGGTGTAGAGTTAGAACATGGCATCGTTGCCATTTTTGGAATGCTTCTGGCTTATGTTGCTGTTGAACTTTCGTCGCTATTTGAACCCACTCAGACTCGCCCAGCTGCTGGCTTGGGTCTTCATCGTAGGTGCCTTGTCAGCGCAAGCGCAAACCCCAACGCAGTTGCTGGGCAATGCCAAAGCGTCCAATGTGGTTCAAACCCAGCAAGTCAAAGCCAGCCTGTTGGCCGATGCGCCACAGGGCATTGCGGCGGGTCAAACCATTTGGCTGGGGCTTGAACTGCAGCATCAACCCCATTGGCACACCTACTGGCGCAATCCCGGTGACTCTGGCCTGCCGACCGAGCTCACTTGGAAACTGCCCGCAGGCGTTTCGGCATCGCCATTGATTTGGCCTGCACCCAAAATGATTCCCATTGGCCCCATGGCCAATTTTGGCTACGAGGACACGGTGTTGCTGGTGACGCCCCTTCAAATCGACAAGGGCTTCAAACCGTCTGCCACGCTCACCAACCTCGATGTGCAACTGCATGCCAATTGGTTGGTTTGCAAACAAGAATGCATTCCGCAAGAAGGCGATTTTCAGTTGTCGATCCCGCTCCGAGGCGCCACCGTCATGGCATCGGCTGCATTTCAAAAAGCACTGGCACAGCAAGCAACACCTTTGAAAGGCGCACATGCAGCCCGCATTGCGGACGATGGCAAAACGATTCAACTCAGCATTGCAGCATTACCGGATGAATTGAAAAAGGGTCCCTGGACCGTGTTGCCCCAAACGGCCAATGTGATTCAGAACAATGCGGCGCCCCTGATCCAAGGCGCTTCTCAAGACGGCAAGGGACTGACGCAAGTTCAAGTGAAAGTCTCTAGTGAGCGAATGGACAGCCCCAAGGAAATGTCGTGGCTGTTGGTGCAAGGCAAGGCCGAAGCACCGACGGGTTTGCAGTGGACTTTCAATACGCCTGTACAAGGTCAGTGGCAAACGTTCACAGAAGACGCCAAACCAGCAACCCCGCCTGCGGCATCAACCGTCAGCAGCTTGCCCGCGCCTTTGGCCACCTGGGCCTTGGCGCTGTTGGGTGCATTCGCAGGTGGCTTGTTGTTGAATTTGATGCCTTGCGTTTTTCCAGTTTTGGCCATCAAGTTGCTGAGCATCACGCAGCACTCTGACAGCCCCAAGGAGATGAAGGTGTCTGCTTGGTCTTTTACCGCAGGCGTGTTGATTTCATTTTTGTTGCTGGGCGGCTTGATGCTGGCACTTCGAGCAGCCGGATCTCAGTTGGGCTGGGGCTTCCAATTGCAATCGCCTTGGGTGGTGGGTGGCTTGGCCATGTTGTTTGCCGTGATGGGACTGAACCTGTCGGGCCTGTTTGAATTTGGGTCGTTTGTTCCGAGCAGCGTTGCCGGCGTTCAATGGTCCAAGACCTGGGTCAATTCATTGTGGTCTGGTGTGTTTGCTGTGGTCATTGCTTCGCCATGCACAGCACCTTTCATGGGGGCTTCACTTGGCTTGGCCATCGGTCTTCCCGCTTGGCAAGCGCTGCCCATCTTTGCAGCCATGGGTTTGGGCATGGCACTGCCTTTCATGGCGGTAACTTTCAGCACGGCTTGGGTGAACCATTTGCCACGACCAGGAGCGTGGATGGTGACGTTCAGACAGTTCATGGCGTTTCCCATGTTTGCAACTGTCATTTGGTTGGTTTGGGTGCTGGGCCAACAAGTGGGCATGGAGGGCGTCACGGGCTTCCTGATTTGTTTGCTCAGCTTGGCCTTCATGTTGTGGGCTTTGGCACACCCAAGCAAAACCGCTTGGGCTTTGCGGAGCTTTGCCGCACTGGTGCTGCTTGGCACTTTGTGGCAATGGGGCGCCAGTTGGACACACATCGACCCTGACTCGGGCAATCTGAATGGCAATGCGGGGCTTGCTGCTGCACATGAATCTGCATCAAGCGCTCAGGGCACGCAAGCTTCTTCGGGCGTTGTTTGGGAGGCTTGGTCTGAAGACAAAGTGGCCAAGGCCAGAGCGGCAGGTCAACCGGTGTTTGTGGACTTTACGGCGGCATGGTGCGTGACGTGTCAGTTCAACAAAAAGACAACTTTCAGCAACCCCGCCGTGATCTCAGACTTTGCACAAAAGAAAGTTTTGCTGCTGCGCGCTGATTGGACACGCTACGACCCGGCCATTACCCAAGCCCTCAACGCGCTGGGCCGCAATGGCGTGCCTGTGTATGCTTGGTATGCACCCGGTCAAGACGTGCAACTGCTGTCTGAATTGCCGTCGGTTTCAGAGATTCAAAATTCATTGAGCCAAGTTAAGACATCGCCATAATTTAGATTGACGCGAGTCAATTCAGAGCCAAGGCAGTAGATCGTCTGCGAGAATGCGGCAGAACCATTTGGAAATGCCGCTACGGCTTTGATTGCGATGACCTCTGCCAGTTTTGCCCCTTTGACCAACGACACTTTTTTGCGTGCATGCATGCGCCAAGCCACGGACCACACGCCCGTCTGGCTGATGCGGCAAGCGGGCCGTTACTTGCCTGAGTATTGCGCCACACGTGCCAAAGCGGGCAGTTTCATGGGCCTGGCCACCAACGTGGACTACGCCACCGAAGTAACGCTACAACCCTTGGCCCGCTATCCGCTGGACGCCGCCATTTTGTTCAGCGACATTTTGACGGTGCCCGATGCCATGGGCTTGGGGCTGAGCTTTGCACAGGGTGAAGGTCCACGTTTTGCCAAAAGTGTGCGCGATGAAGCGGCAGTGGCCGAACTGCACGTGCCCGACATGGCCAAACTGCGCTATGTGTTTGATGCGGTCACGTCCATTCGCAAAGCCTTGAATGGCAGCGTGCCTTTGATTGGCTTTTCAGGCAGCCCTTGGACACTGGCTTGTTACATGGTGGAAGGCAAAGGTTCGGACGACTACCGCTTGGTCAAAACCATGTTGTACAGCCGTCCTGATTTGATGCACCGCATTTTGGAGATCAATGCGCAAGCGGTGGCCACCTACCTCAACACCCAAATTGAAGCAGGTGCGCAAGCCGTCATGATTTTTGACAGTTGGGGCGGCGTGCTGGCCGATGCGGCATTCAAGGAGTTCAGCTTGGCCTACACCGCCAAAGTGCTGTCGCTGCTGAAGAAAGAGCACCTGGGCGTGCGCATTCCCAGCATTGTTTTCACCAAAGGCGGCGGCTTGTGGCTTGAAGAGATGGGACAACTCGATTGCAACGTACTGGGTTTGGACTGGACCATGAACTTGGGACGCGCCCGCCAAATGGTGGGGGGTGCCGTGAATGGTCCGGGCAAAGCCTTGCAAGGCAACATTGACCCCAATGTGCTGTTTGCGCCACCTGCGCAAATTCAAAAAGAAGTGATTCGGGTGTTGGACAGTTTTGGCAAACCGCACACCGATGCCAACAGCACAGGACCCACGCATATTTTCAATCTGGGGCACGGTATCAGCCAGTTCACCCCCCCAGAACACGTCTCAGCCCTGGTAGAGGCCGTTCACAGCCATTCCAAGGCGCTGCGAAAATGATGTTTGAAAGTTCGCGCCCTAGCGCGTAAACACCCCATCAAAACCCAAAAAAATATTTAAATTTTTGGGTTTTTTCTATTGACTTATGCACAAAAGCAATTTCGGTAGAATTTCAAATTATCAGCTTGCACGCGCTCTTTTTGCTTGCGCCATGATTTATCTAAGTTATTGATTTAATTCAACTATATGAATCTGCTCAGTTCTCGAGCAATCCAAGCAAAGCCTTATTTTTCAAGGCTTTCCGAGGCATCAGAATGAGTTTTCAACAAAGTTATCCACAGTTTTTTGGGACTGCTTCTAAAGATCTTGAAAAACAACGACTTACCTGTGATTTCAAGAATATTTATGAGCAAGAAAATGACAGAATGCAGCAACGACTTCAATTTGAAGTTTCAACACAAGGGACTTGATGCAAATGTGGCTTGACGTCGCAGTTTCGGCGCCCGCCCACAGCCAAGTGGGTGGACTGCTCACGTACTGCACAGACCTGCCGGCGCAAGTCGGTCACTTGGTCCGCGTCCCCTTTGGCAAGCGCGAAGTCTTGGGTGTGGTCTGGCGCGTGCATTCGCAGGCCCCCTCGCATTTGGCACAGAGCGCCGTGAAAAATGTGGCGGCTGTGCTTGACGGTGTGAGCCCCTTAAGCCCACATTGGCTTCAGTTGGTTCAATTCACGGCGCAGTATTACCAACGCGCCATTGGTGAAGTGGCCTTGGCAGCCTTGCCACCGCAATTGCGTGACCTGACACCCGTGCAACTGGCGCGCCGTTTGAAAAAACAAAGCGCATCCGACGCCTCCTTGAAAGCGGCACTGGCATCGCCTTGGCCTTTGTCAGAACAGCAAACCCAGGTGCTGGCGCAAATGGCGGAAGCACCGGGCCCCTTTTTGATCCACGGCGCAACAGGCAGTGGCAAAACAGAAGTTTATTTGCAAGCCGTTGCGCGGTGCCTTGCAGAGGATCCTGAAGCGCAGGCGCTGATGATGGTGCCCGAAATCAATCTAACCCCGCAATTGGAAGAGCGTGTGAAAGCGCGTTTTGGTGACGATGGCGTGGTGTCGATGCACAGTGGCATGACCGGGCCGCAACGTTTGAAGAGTTGGCTTGCGGCGCACAACGGTTCAGCGCGGATTGTGTTGGGCACACGCATGTCGATTTTTGCCTCCATGCCCAAGCTAAAATGGATTGTGGTCGATGAAGAACACGATGCCAGTTACAAGCAACAAGAAGGCGCCAGGTATTCAGCGCGTGACTTGGCCATTTACCGCGCAAGGCTAGAAGGTGCAAAAGTAATTTTGGGGTCGGCCACTCCTTCCTTGGAGAGTTGGCACCAAAGTCGGCCTGCCGAAGAAGGCGGTCGTTATGTGCGCCTGCAAATGCCGGCGCGCATTGGTGCGGGCAAACTGCCTTTTGTGCGCCGCGTGGACATGAACCATCAGCCCCGCAAAACCGTCTTGTCTGCACCCTTGATTGCAGCCATTCAAGCGCGTGTGGCCAAAGGTGAGCAAAGCATGTTGCTGCTCAATCGACGCGGCTATGCACCTGTGCTGCACTGCGCCGATTGCGATTGGAAGAGTGAATGCGCGCACTGCAGCGCCTTTCGGGTCTTTCACAAAATTGACCGCACCCTACGGTGCCACCATTGCGGCTTTACCGAGCGTGTACCACGGGCCTGCCCGGCGTGCGGCAATGCAGACATTGCCCCGATGGGACGCGGCACCGAACAATTGGAAGAGCATTTGGCCGAGCTGTTGGTGGACGTGAAACGACCGGACGGTCAAGCCGTTCGGGTGATGCGAATTGATGCCGACAGCACCAAACTCAAGGGTGCGCTCGAAGCCCAATTGGCTGGCGTTCACAGCGGCGAGGTGGATGTGTTGGTGGGCACCCAAATGATCGCCAAGGGACATGACTTCAGGCGCATCACCTTGGTGGCCGCCATCAACCCAGACGGCGCATTGTTCTCCAGTGATTTCAGGGCACCAGAGCGTTTGTTTGCTTTGCTGATGCAAGCTGGGGGCCGCGCGGGCCGCGATGCAGCGCAAAGTGCGTCCAGTGAAATGTGGGTCCAAACCTTTCACCCTGCGCACCCCTTGTTTGAGGCGCTGAAAAAACACGACTACCCTGCGTTTGCAGAACAACAATTGAAAGAACGCTTAGAAGCTGGTTTGCCGCCCAGCAGCTTTCAGGCTTTGATTCGCTGCGATGCACGCATGCAGGCTGTGGCGCAAGCCTTTTTAAACCATGGCCATGCACAACTGCAAAGTCTGGCGCAAGACGATGCGGCCGTTGCGGCCATGATGGCGGAGGTCAGTGTGTTTCCTGCCGTGCCCATGAGCATTCAACGTGTGGCCAATGTTGAGCGCGCGCAAATGCTGCTAGAAAGCACTTCACGATCATCGCTGCACAAAGTGTTGGATTTGCTTCAAGCGTGTCTGCACGCGTCGCGCACGGATCCTGCGCACAGAGGCTTGATTCGATGGCTGGTCGATGTTGACCCGCTGGCCATTTGACGCAGCGCGCTACTGCAGCAAGGCGACCGCTGCCGAGAAGGTGAGGAAGGCCGCTGAGGTTGAGACCAAAATGATTCGCGCTATGCGGCCACTGTCAGCGCCAAAGCGCTCTGACAACATGGCCACGTTGCTGGCACTGGGCAATGCCGCCACCAACACCATCACTTTGAGGGCGAAGACATCGATGGGAACACCCATGCCGATGGCCGCCAAACCCACCAGCAAAACCAACACGGGATGCACAAACAATTTGATCAATGCGACTGGCACGTAGTCATGCCAAGTAAGGGGGCCGTGCTGGTGGTGATGCGCAATTTTTTGCGAACGCGCCA
>CANGCI010000065.1 GCA_947451995.1 Comamonadaceae bacterium
GCGTGCGTCAGCCAAAACAGTTTAGATGGCGTGAGCGACCGCGACTTCGCCATTGAATTTACCGCAGCGGCGTCTTTGTGCATGGTGCACATCAGCCGCTTGAGCGAAGAACTCATTTTGTGGATGAGCCAAAACTTTGGCTTTGTGAAAATTGCCGACCGCTTCACCACCGGCAGCTCCATCATGCCGCAGAAGAAAAATCCCGATGTGCCTGAATTGGCACGTGGCAAAACAGGTCGTGTGGTGGGCCACTTGATGGGCCTGATCACATTGATGAAAGGCCAACCCCTGGCCTACAACAAAGACAACCAAGAAGACAAAGAGCCTTTGTTTGATACGGTTGACACCCTCAAAGACACGCTGCGCATCTTCAGCGAAATGATCGGCGGCCAAACCAACGAAAAGACAGGCCAAAAAGAAGGCGGCATCACCGTCAATGCCGAAGCCATGGAAGCTGCGACCAAAAAGGGTTATGCCACGGCCACCGATTTGGCCGACTACTTGGTCAAAAAGGGCCTGCCCTTCCGAGATGCGCACGAGGTGGTGGCACACGCCGTCAAAACAGCCCAAACCCAAAACTTGGATTTGAGCGAACTGCCCTTGAGCACCTTGCAGCAATTCAACCCCGCCATTCAAGCCGATGTGTTTGAGTGCCTCAGCTTGGTGGGCTCCTTGAATGCCCGCAATACTTTGGGTGGTACTGCGCCAGAACAAGTGCGTCAACAAATTGCGCGTCATCATGCGCGTTTGAATTTCTAAAAGGTAGAGATGATGGAAGCCACGCAAACCGAAGCCACTTCTGTGTCGCCCTATGCAGCTGGCCTGAACTGGTCGTCTGAGCTGCACACAGGTGACGAGCGCATGGACCACACACACGAAGAGTTTGTGACCATGCTGAATGCCTTGCTGCTGACACCGCAAACAGAGCAGCTCAATTTGTACCGCGAATTTCTGAACCACACGGTAGAACATTTCGCCCAAGAAGATCGCTGGATGCTGGCCACAGGCTTCAGCGAAGACAACTGCCATGCAGGTCAACACGCCACCATTTTGGAAACCATGCGTGCGGTTGAAACGCATTATGTGCAAGGCGATACCGAAATCATTTCGCGCTTGGCCGAGGCCTTGGCTGAATGGTTTCCGCAACACGCTGCCAGCATGGATGCAGGTTTGGCGCAGCACTTGAAATCTGTGAACTTTGACAGCGTGACAGAAACGCTGGCCGATCCCTCCGTGATTAAGAATGTCACCATGTCTGGCTGTGGCAGTGTGAGCTGCAGCTGATCTTTTAAAGCAGCCATCAGCTCAGTCGTTCAACAAAAATTGGAAATCAAAGATGTCCGTGATCACCACCATTGAAGAGTTGCGCATCCTGGCCCAAAAACGTGTGCCCCGCATGTTTTATGACTATGCAGACAGTGGCTCATGGACTGAGAGCACCTACCGCGCCAACGAAAGCGATTTTCAGAAGATCAAACTTCGCCAGCGGGTGGCTGTCAACATGGAAGGTCGCAGTACCGCCACCACCATGATTGGCCAGAAAGTGGCCATGCCAGTGGCCATTGCGCCAACTGGCTTGACCGGCATGCAACACGCCGATGGCGAAATCTTGGCAGCTCGCGCCGCCAAAAAATTTGGCATTCCCTTCACGCTGTCCACCATGAGCATTTGCTCGATTGAAGATGTGTCCAAAGGCACCGACGGTCATCCCTTCTGGTTTCAGTTGTACGTCATGCGCGACCGCGATTTCATTGAGCGCTTGATTGAACGCGCACGCGCTGCCAATTGCTCTGCCTTGGTCATCACCTTGGATTTGCAGATCTTGGGTCAGCGTCACAAAGATTTGAAAAATGGTTTATCCGCACCCCCCAAATTAACATTGGCCAACATGATCAACATTGCCACCAAGCCCCGCTGGGCTTTAGGCATGTTGGGCACACCCCGCCGCGAGTTTGGCAACATCGTGGGTCACGTTAAGGGCGTTGAAAACATGGGCTCCTTGTCCGCGTGGACAGCGCAACAGTTTGACCCTCGCCTGAATTGGGGCGATGTGGAATGGATCAAAAAACGCTGGGGCGGCAAAATCATTTTGAAGGGCATTCAAGACGTTGAAGATGCGCGTTTGGCCGTTGAAAGCGGTGCCGATGCCATGATTGTGAGCAACCACGGCGGCCGCCAACTCGATGGCGCCCAAAGCAGCATTGAAGCCCTGCCCGCCATTGTGGATGCCGTGGGCAAGCAAATTGAAGTGCACATGGACGGCGGCATTCGCAGCGGTCAAGATGTACTGAAGGCGCGCGCATTGGGTGCACAAGGCACCTACATTGGCCGCGCATTTTTGTACGGCTTGGGCGCCATGGGCCAACCGGGTGTTGAGAAAGCCCTGCAAATCATTCACAACGAACTCGATTTGACCATGGCCTTTTGTGGTCGCACGCAGATGGACACCGTCGACAAGAGCATCTTGTTGCCAGGCACTTTTCCCCAATAAACGCGCCACCTTGCTTTGAGTTTGTGACCGACCCCAAAGCACCTGCATCGCCGCTGAAGCGGCGCATTGCCCACCTCGACATGGACGCGTTTTACGCGTCGGTCGAGTTGTTGCGTTACCCTCAACTCAAAGGCTTGCCGGTGGTGATTGGCGGCGGCAGGCGCAAGGAAGATGACTTGCTGGGGCGCCTGCGGGCAGCGCATCCAGACTACGAATGGTCGGCCGACAACCTGTCTGAAATTCCTCTCGATTTTTTCCCACGCATCGAAGGCTATACAGGCCGCGGCGTGATCACCACGGCTACTTACGCCGCTAGGCAATTTGGCATTGGGTCGGCCATGGGCCTCATGAAGGCCGCCAAGTTATGCCCGCAGGCCATTTTGCTGCCCGTGGACTTTGACCAATACCGGCACTACTCCAGAGTCTTCAAGGGCATCATCACCGACATTGCGCCGCTCATGGAAGATCGCGGCGTGGACGAGGTCTACATCGATTTCACTGAAGTGCCAGGTGGGCAACGCGAAGGTGGCAGGGTCTTGGCACGCCTCATTCAAAAATGCATTTTTGAGGCCACAGGGCTGACCTGCTCGGTGGGCGTTGCACCCAACAAACTGATTGCCAAAATGGCGAGTGAGTTCAACAAGCCCAACGGCATCTCCATCGTTCATGAAGAAGACTTGCAAACAGCCATCTGGCCACTCAGTTGCCGCAAGATCAACGGTGTGGGCCCCAAGGCCGATGAGAAACTCAAGCTACACGGCATTGAAACCATTGGCCAGTTGGCCGCTTGTGAATTGCCTTGGCTGCAAATGCACTTTGGCAAAGTCTATGGCGCCTGGCTGCATGAAGCCGCATGGGGGCGAGACGACCGACCCATCAGCACCGAAAGCGAGCCTGTCAGTATCAGCCGTGAAACCACCTTTGAAACCGACCTGCATGCCGTGCGCGACAAAGAGGAACTGGGCAAAGTGTTCACACGTCTGTGTCAACAGTTGGCGGCCGATTTAAAGCGCAAAGGCTATGACGGCAAAACCATAGGCATCAAGTTGCGCTACGACAACTTCAAAAGCGTGACGCGGGATCAAACCCTCCGCTTCTACACGCAAGATGCCGCAGAAATTCGCAAGTTTGCGGGGCTGTGCTTAAAGCGCGTCGACCTGACCCGCAAACTTCGCCTGCTGGGCGTCCGCGTCGGCTCCTTGGTCAAACACGGGACAGTTCCTGAGAACAACGCAAGCTACAGTTCGCAAAATCCCACCCACCCTGCTCTGCACGAGGCCGCCCCAAATGGACAAACTCAATTGCTTTTCTTTGACGATGAATGACCACGTTGCGCATTTGGTGCTCAATAAGCCCGAATCGCTCAACACCATGCATCCCACGTTTTGGCGCGAACTCGACACCGTACTGCACCAGCTGAACAACGAAGGCAAAGCCAGAGCCTTGGTCATTTCCAGTACCGGCAAACATTTTTCGGCGGGCATGGCATTGGAAACATTTTCAGGAGCCATCTCGATGGATGCCGACAGCCCTGAAGGCCGAGCTGCAATTTATGACTCGCTCACCGACATGCAATCGACCTTCACCTTGCTGGAAAGTATGCGCATTCCGGTCATTGCAGCGATTCATGGCGGCTGCATTGGCGGCGCTGTCGATATGGTGACCGCCTGCTGCATTCGCTACGCCACGCAGGATGCGTTTTTCTGCATTCAAGAAATCAACATTGGCATGGTGGCCGATGTCGGCACACTGCAGCGCCTGCCCAAATTGTTGCCCATGGGTTTGGTCAAAGAGTTGGCCTATACCGGTCGCAGGTTAAGTGCCGCCAACGCACTCAACCACGGCTTGGTGACGCAAGTGTTCGACACGCAAGAAGCCATGGTGGCGGGCGCCTTGGCCTGCGCCAAAGAGATGGCCAACAAACCACCCGTGGCCATTTGGGGCACCAAGCAAGCCCTCAACTACGCACGCGATCACAGTGTGGAAGACAGCCTGCGCCAAATGGGTTGGCTGCAAGGCGCCATCTGGAGCAACCCACACATTCGCGAAGCCATTGTGGCGGCCAAAGAAAAACGCCCGGCCAACTTCCCGCCCTTAACGCCTCTCAAAGGTTTTAAGACCTACGGCTAACGCGCTTACTGCCTGGCCGTGCGAATATTGGCCGGAGGTGATTGCGGATGGCTGGTGCGCCAAGGATTGATGTCCAGCCCACCGCGACGCGTGTACCGCGCATACACCGTGAGCTTGAGAGGTTTGCAGCGCGTCCAGATGTCCATGAAGATGCGCTCGACACATTGCTCATGGAATTCATTGTGATTTCTGAAACTCACGATGTACTGCAGCAAGCCCGCCTGGTCAATTTGTGCGCCTGAATAAGAAATTTGCACACTGCCCCAATCGGGCTGCCCCGTCACCAAACAATTGCTTTTGAGCAGATGGCTGACCAAAGTTTCGGTCACGGGTGCTTCATTGTGTTCTGCCGTGAGCAACTCGGGAGCAGGTTGATACTGGGTGCACTCGATGTCCATGCGGTCCAAATTCAGGCCGTCCAATTCGTGCACGGGCTCTTTGTCAAATTCTTCGGGCAAGATGATCTTCACACCGCATCGCGCTTTGATTTGGCCCCCATGCCACAAAGCTTGGTCCAAGTCTTCGCGCATGCAATCGCGCACTGCTTGCGCATCCACAAACTTCGTGGCATTGAAACTGTTCAAGTACAACTTGAACGATTTGCTTTCAATGATGTGTGTGCTTTCTGCGGGCACTGTGATGTGCGCCAGCGCCACTTGGGGCTTGCCTTTTAAGTTGAGCCAAGACAGCTCAAAGGCCGTCCACAGATCGGCGCCAAAGAAAATGGGCGCACCTTGAATGCCCAGTTCTTCTCGCTTGACGGAACGAGGTATGGGAAACAAGAGCGAAGCGTCGTATTGGTCAACATACGCGCTGTTTTTTCCCAATTGGGATTGTTCAGGCTGGTTCATACAACACCTTTTACGCGGCGGCGAAACACCCAACGGTTTTCGTCAGACGCAGAAGCCACAAAGCCATAACCATCTGAATCAAAGTCTTTAAGCTTCTCTGGATTTTTGATTTGTTTTTGAATGGCGTAGCGTGCCAGCAGCCCGCGCGCCCGTTTGGCAAAAAAGCTGATCACTTTGTATTTGCCGCCCTTGTAATCTTCAAACACACACTCCACCACGCGGGCCTGCAGCGTTTTGAGATCGACCGCTTTGAAATACTCTTGCGATGCCAAGTTGATGATGACGGGTGTTTTGTCTTTGCTTAAGCGCTGATTGAGGTAAGTCGAAATGCTGCTACCCCAAAATTGGTACAAGTTTTTGCCACGCGGATTGGTCAAAGCCGTGCCCATTTCCAAGCGGTAAGGCTGCATCCAATCCAAGGGGCGCAACACGCCATAGAGGCCACTCAAAATACACACATGGTCTTGCGCCCATTCAAGATCTTTGACTTTGAGTGACTTGGCGTCTAAGCCATCGTAGACATCGCCATTGAATGCCAAGACCGCTTGCTTGGAATTCTTGGCCGTGAATTTGGGCCGCCATGTTTCATAACGCGCCACATTGAGCGCGGCCAAGTTGTCGCTCAAGTCCATCAACTCTGCAATTTGCACAGGTGTTTTGGGTTTCAACACCTCAATCAATTCGGCCGACTGGCTGACGAATTGGGGCAAGGTGTGTGACACGCCTTCCACGGGTGTCTCGTAGTCCAACGATTTAGCGGGTGATAAAAGTAACAACATGCGCAGAGCCCTTTGAGGACGCCATTATCTGGCAACTGGCCATCGGCTGGGGTTGGCGCATTTCAATCCACCAAGTCGTTCAATGCTTTTTCGTAGCGAAGGGTGTGCGATCGCTCAGCCTTGGCCAGGGTTTCAAACCAGTCGGCAATGTCATCAAAGCCTTCCTCCCGCGCCGTCTTGGCCATGGCGGGATAGACATGGGTGGACTCGTGCGTTTCACTGGCCACTGCAGCCGCGAGGTTTTGGCGGGTGTTGCCCATGGGCAAGCCTGTGGCGGGGTCGCCAGATTGCTCGAGGAACTCCAAATGGCCGTGCGCGTGCCCCGTTTCGCCTTGCGCAGAAGACCGAAACAAGGCTGCCACATCGCTTTTGCCCTCTAAGTCGGCTTTGTTGGCAAAGTACATGTAACGCAGTTGCACCTGCGATTCAATGGCAAAAGCCTCTTTGAGGCATTGTTCAGTGCGAGAGCCTTTGAGTTCAGCCATGTCATTTTCCTAAAAGGATTTCACTGCAAAATTCATTTCTAACAAAGAAACGAAAACAAAAGTAGTTTAGTCAATAAATGGCTTCAGCAGAGTTGTTAAAGTGCGACCTGAGACAGGCACCATTCCAAAGGACCGCGATGAACACGCCCACTTTCAAAGAAGTTCAATTCACCAATGGGTATGAATTCACAGAAGGCACCGGTTACACCTTGCCCGAGTACCCCTTCGTCAAGCCACCCGAGTTGGTACAAAACAAAACCTTGCGCCATGCTGTGGTCATTGTGGGTGGCGGTATCACGGGCCTCACCTTGGCGTGCGCCTTGGCCAATTTGGGCATCAAGGCAGTGTTGCTGGACGAAGACAACACCGTGGGGGTTAAAGGAGCGTCCTCCCGCGGCATTTGCTACACCCAAAAGTCTCTCGAGATTTTTAACAAACTGGGCATTTTTGATCGCATCGCCAAGAAGGGCATTCAATGGAGTGTGGGCCGCACTTTTGCGGGCGATGACGAGGTCTACAACTTTGACCTCAAGCAGCAAAGCAATTTCAGCCTCTCAGAACAACCTGCGTTCATCAACATCCAGCAGTTCTACATTGAGGGCTTTTTGGTGGAACGCATTCAAGAACTGGGAAGTGTTGATTTGCGCTGGCAGTCGCGTGTGAAGGCTTTCAAACAGAACAAAGATTTCGCAACGCTCAGTGTGGAAACCCCAGAGGGCTCTTACGACATTCAAGCCGATCATGTGATCGACGCATCGGGCTCGCACACGCCCTTTCATGCGTGGACAGGCGTCAGCATGGAAAGCAAAAAAGGCGATGACCGCTGGTGCATTGCCGATGTCAAATTTGACACCCGTCCGCCGACTGAACGCCACACCTGGATTGAAGCCCCCTTCAACGAAAACCGCGCAGTGTGGCAACACTTGATGGCAGACGATGTGTGGCGCATTGACTACCAAATGGAACCCAATGCCGATGCCGCTTACATTAGCCGCGAAGACGTTGTTCGAGAACGCCTGGAGCGCCAGTTTGGCAAAAAAGTGAAGGTCGACATCGTGTGGGTGGGCCCCTACGCCTACAAGAGCCAATGCCTCAACACATTGCGCATGGGCCGCGTATTTTTCATGGGTGATACCGCCAAAATTGTGAACCCCTTTGGCGCACGCGGCGGTAACACGGGTGTTGCTGATGCCGACAACTTAGCTTGGAAGTTGGCCGCGGTATTGCGCGGCCATGCCGATGAAGCCCTCCTCGAAAGCTACAACGACGAACGCCTTGAAGCGGCGCAAGAAAACGTCAAGGTCACACGACGTACAGCCCGATTTTTGCGACCCGCCGATGGCATTGAACGCGCGTTTAGAAAGGCCACCATCAGCTTGGCCAAACAGCATCCCTTTGCACGTTCATTGGTGAACACGGGCCGCATGGCCGTGGCCAACACATATCGCGGCTCTCGCATTTGCGGTGACAACGGCGGCGTGTCCGTTCAAAACGTGAAAATTCAGTGGCGTCCTGGCAAAACAGGTGCTTTGAATGATCTGCTTCAGTGGGCAGATGGGCGCCTCCTCATTTTGGTTTTTGGTGAGCAAACCAAAGCGTCCTTGAAACGACTCCAAGAACTGAGTCTTTCGGGTCTGCCTGTGCGTTGCGTGCAAGTTTTGACCCAAGGCGATCACATGCAAGCGCGCGAGCATGTTTGGGACAAGCAAGGCCGCCTGCAACGTGCCTGCGCAGCAGTGCCAGCAGGCGGTTGGGCCCTGATTCGACCCGATGGCTATTTAGCCGACACAGGCAAAGCGATCAACGGTGAGTTGGTTGGCGCCGTGGCCACTTCTTTGGGTCTTTGATCACATTCGGAAATCATGATGAAAACAGAACTGAACCTGCACGACGCCGACACCTTTTACGAGCAGCTGCTCAATGCCCATGAGGGCCTCAGCGCTGAGCAGTCTGAGCAATTGAACATGCGCCTGATTTTGCTGCTGGCCAATCAGGTGGGCGATGCTGCCATCTTGCGGGATTGCATCGAATCGGCAAAACCCAATAATTGAGTTTGACCATCTGACATTTCAATTCAATCTCAGGTCTTGGTAGCGTCAGACTTAGTGCCTTTGGGCGAACGCTCTACCAGCTTGCCATTGACATATTTGTGCAACACGCTGGTGATCAAGGTTTGATAGGGCACACCCTCTTCCATGGCCTTCACTTGAATGTCTGTGAGGTCAACGGAAGACAAGCGAATATTGACTCGCTTGTCTTTGATCGCGCTGGCCCGTGCAGCGGCCTTGAACTTGGCCAGTTCAGATTTCGAGGCAATTGATTTGAGTTGGCCCGATTCAAAGGCCTTCAATATTTCCAACTCATAGGCGTCAATGTCACTCATTTGGAGCCTTTCTGAAAGTAATCGCGGGTGGCTTTTCGGCTTGGGATCATGGTTTTGAGGAAATAGTGGTCTTCCTCTTCAATGAAAGGCACCAAATACACATAGTTCATGATGACCACCAACAAGATTTTTTGATTGGGGTATTTGGCAGGGTTGGGGTGCTCCAAGATATCAAGCAAACCACCGGTTTCAAGGGCCACCACCACCGCCTCAAATGAAATACCGCGATCGAGCTTCAAAAGATCGTTTTTTTCAATATTCCATCTGAATGATTTCATTCTGCCATGTTATTGCAGTGTGTGCCTTTTGTCACCACATTTGCTTGCAAGAACTCCAAGTAAAATCATGGCTTTAGAACATTCCTGACATTGCCCTTGGGCAATCTCTAACCATTCAGCCCATGAGCAACGAGTCCACCCCCGCACTTCAGCAACCCGGCCTTGAAAGCCTGTCCAAGTCTTTTGAGCCCGCCGCCTTAGAAGCCCACTGGGGCCCCGAATGGGAAAAACGCGGTTATGGCATTGCCGGCCATCGCGGCAGCCAAGCGCCAAAAGCTGACGCCCCCAACTTCGCCATCCAATTGCCCCCCCCCAATGTGACAGGCACCCTGCACATGGGCCATGCTTTCAACCAAACCATCATGGACAGCCTCACGCGCTACCACCGCATGATGGGCTTCAACACCGCTTGGATTCCGGGTACCGATCACGCCGGCATTGCCACGCAAATTGTGGTGGAGCGCCAGTTGCAAGGCCAGGGCATCAGCCGCCACGACATGGGCCCCACGCCCGCTGAAGCGCGCAAAAACTTTGTGTCCAAAGTGTGGGAATGGAAAGAACAATCGGGCAACACCATCACGCAACAAATGCGCCGCATGGGCGACAGCGTAGATTGGACGCGTGAGTACTTCACCATGGACGACAAGCTGTCCAAAGTGGTGTCTGAGACCTTTGTGAAGCTGTACGAGCAAGGCCTGATTTACCGCGGCAAGCGCTTGGTCAGCTGGGACCCTGTGCTGCAAAGCGCGGTGTCCGACTTGGAAGTGGAGAACACCGAAGCCGACGGCAAGATGCATTACATCTTGTACCCGTTTGCCGACGGCCCTCAACTCATTGACGGCGTGATGCAAAAAGGCATGACCATTGCCACCACTCGTCCCGAAACCATGATGGCCGACGGCGCGTTGGCCGTTCATCCTGAAGATGAGCGATACAAACATTTGGTCGGCAAAAAAGTTGATCTGCCTTTGTGCGATCGCCAGATCCCCATCATTGCCGACGACTTTGTCGATCGCGAATTTGGCTCGGGTTGCGTGAAGATCACCGGCGCTCATGACGCCAACGACTACGCATGCTCCATGCGTCACAACCTGCCGCTGATCACCATCTTCACACTGACCGCTGCGGTCAATGAAAACGGCCCCAAAGCCTACCAAGGCATGGACCGCTTTGTGGCGCGCAAGGCTGTGATCAAAGATTTGGAAGCACAAGGCCTGCTGATTGAAATCAAGCCCCACAAACTGATGTTGCCCATTTGCGCGCGCACAGGCCAGGTGGTAGAACCCATGCTCACAGACCAATGGTTTGTAGCCGTGAACAAAGTCAGCCCCCAAGACCCCACAGGCAAGAGCATTGCGCAAAAAGCCATTGATGCGGTGCACTCCGGTCAGGTCAGTTTTGTGCCCGAAAACTGGGTCAACACTTACGACCAGTGGATGAACAACATCCAAGACTGGTGCATCTCTCGTCAATTGTGGTGGGGCCATCAAATTCCCGCTTGGTACGACGAAGAAGGCAATGTGTACGTTGCCAAGTCGGAAGCTGAAGCGCAAGCGCAAGCTGGTGCAGGCAAGAAACTCAAGCGCGATGAAGACGTGCTCGACACTTGGTATTCCTCAGCCTTGGTGCCCTTCTCAACGATGGGCTGGCCAGAGGCAGTTGCCACATCAGGCACAAACAAAACACAAGACTACGACTTGTACCTGCCCTCCTCCGTGTTGGTCACTGGTTACGACATCATTTTCTTCTGGGTGGCCCGAATGATCATGATGACCACCCACTTCACAGGTCGCGTGCCGTTCAAACATGTTTACATCCACGGCTTGGTGCGCGATGCACAAGGCAAGAAGATGAGCAAGTCGGAAGGCAATGTGCTCGACCCCGTCGATTTGATCGACGGCATTTCTTTAGAGCCTTTGCTCGAGAAACGTTCACAAGGTTTGCGCAAGCCCGAGACGGCACCGCAAGTGCGCAAGAACACGCAAAAAGAATTTCCCGAAGGCATTCCAGCCTACGGTGCAGATGCACTGCGCTTCACGTTTGCCGCTTTGGCCTCCTTGGGCCGCAGCATCAACTTTGACAGCAAGCGCTGCGAAGGCTATCGCAACTTCTGCAACAAGCTGTGGAACGCCACACGCTTTGTGCTGATGAACTGCGAAGGCCAAGATTGCGGTTTGAAAGAACACACCAAAGCAGAATGCGCCGTGGGCGGCCCAGCCCATGGCTACATGACTTTCAGCCAAGCTGACCGTTGGATCTCTTCCAAAATTCAGCGCGTCGAAGCCGACGTGGCCAAAGGCTTTGCCGAGTACCGCTTGGACAATGTGGCCAACGCCATTTACGACTTTGTGTGGAACGAATTCTGCGATTGGTATTTGGAAATTGCCAAGGTGCAAATCAACACGGGCGATGCATCCCAGCAACGCGCCACACGTCGCACGCTCATTCGCACCTTGGAAACCATTCTGCGTCTGGTGCACCCCATCACCCCCTTCATCTCTGAAGAGTTGTGGCAAAAGGTGGCACCGGTGGCGGGTCGTGCAGGTCCTTCGGTCAGCATTGCGGCCTACCCTGTGTCACAACCCGAGCGCATTGACGAACAAGCCGAAGCGCATGTGGCCAAGCTCAAAACGCTGGTCGATGCCTGCCGCAACTTGCGCGGTGAGATGAACGTCTCGCCTGCCACCA
>CANGCI010000066.1 GCA_947451995.1 Comamonadaceae bacterium
GTTCCATTTAATTGCTCCTATGGATGATGATGGAAAGGTTGAGAAAAAACTAAACTAAATTGTGACGCTTAGTGAGCGTCGTGCGCTTGACCGATGTAGACCAAAGTCAACATCATGAAAATGAAAGCTTGCAAAGCCACGATCAAGATATGGAAGATGGCCCAGATGGAGCCAGCGATCACGTGACCGATGGGCAACAAAATGCCAGTCAATGACATGGCGGCCGTGCCACCCATCAAAGCGATCAACATGAAAATCAGTTCGCCGGCATACATGTTGCCGAATAGTCGCATGCCGTGTGACACGGTTTTGGCGACGAATTCAATCATTTGGAACACAAAGTTGAAAGGCCACAAAATGGGGTGCGCACCAAAAGGCGCCGTGGTCAACTCATGGAACCAACCGCCAATGCCTTTGATCTTAATGTTGTAGTAAATACAAATCAGCAAAACCGACACAGACATGCCCAAAGTGCTGGACAAATCGGCTGTAGGCACAACGCGGAAGTAATGAATGCTGTGGTCAACGCCGGTCCACTCAAACACTTTGTGGAACAAATCAACAGGCAAGAAGTCCATTGAGTTGAGCAAGAAGATCCAGACAAAAACGGTCAGGGCCAAAGGCGATACCAATTTGCGGCTTTGGGCATTATGAATGATGCCCTTGGCTTGGGAGTCGACCATTTCGAACAAAATTTCAACGGCAGCCTGGAAACGACCGGGAACGCCAGAAGTGGCCTTGCTGGCAGCCTTCCAAAGCAAAAAGCTGCCCAAAACACCCAACAAAATACCCCAGAAGATGGAGTCGATGTTGAAGACTGAAAAGTCAATCACACCTGCCATCGGCTTGTTTTGCAGATGGGTCAGGTGGTGGCCAATGTATTCACCGGCGCTGGGAGCGGTTGCAGCTGACATTCTCTAGGCTCTTTAAAAATTAACTTTTACTTTTCAACTTGGGCACAACTTAGTCAACTGGGTGAAACACTTTGCGCCAGGCAAACACCACCCAATAAACCTTCATCGTGACCACAAGGCCCACCAACATGGCAGGCCAACTCAAATCTTTGACCAGCCAGACCGCCGCATAAAGCATGGCAATCGTGAGACCAATCTTGACCAATTCCCACAGCAAAAACCCAAAAACCGCAGTTCCCGAATTCACGGTGGTGGCTTTGCTGGTTAAACCCCGCGCGAACAACGCTGCTGGGACCACCACCGCCAAACCCCCGTAAGCTGCTGACCATGCTGCCGAAACCCGCCCCGTGAAGAGCCAAGTTAAAGCCGCAACGGCCGAACCCACCACTATTTGCGCCAGAACCACACGCCAAATAGAGAGTAGCGGTTGCTGAAGGCGCAGTTTCTGCACTTCTTCAGCGGTGAGCGGCTTGAAGTCTTGGGTGTCCGCACTGTCATACGCATCGTATGGACTTGGGGCACCAAGGACTTGGCCGTTTTCAAGCGCTGTCTTCATTGGGCAAATCTTGTGGCGGGATTGTCTGTAAGTATGTTGACACACAGGTTACAGAAATATCCCAAGGTTCCGCAAAGCTCACGATTATAGGTGAAAACCCATATGGCCAAAAGAGGCCACAATGGAAGTCGGCAAATTCTTGTCAATTGCGCTTCAAACGGGATCCCTTTCATGTACGAACTCATTAAATTTAGCCACCTGGCCGCAGGTGTTGTTTGGCTTGGCGGCATGGCCGCCATGATTTGGGCCGTGCGGCCTGCAGCCATTGCGATGTTCGAACCACCACTGCGTTTGCCGTTTCTGGCAATGGCCATGGGTCGGTTTTTCAAAGTGGTCGCCGCTTGCGTCTTCATTTTGATTTTGACGGGAAGTGCCATGTTGGTTGGGGTTGACATGAAACTGGCACCCAAAGGTTGGCATGCCATGTTGGGCATCGGCACCCTCATGTGCCTCATTTTTGGGCACATCTATGCCGTGCCTTTTCGGAAAATGAAATTGGCCCTGGCGCAAGAGGACCTGCCTTCGGCGGCGTCACAATTGGCCAAAATACACCCCCTGATGATTTTGAATTTCGCACTCGGCTGGCTGGCCGTAGGTGCCGTGGTCATTTGGCGATAACCGTTTTTTACAATCCAATTCTATGACTGCATCTCTTACGCCCCCCTTCAAAGACGACCCACGCAAGGCGTCGCTGATCGAGTACCCCTGCGACTTTCCCATCAAGGTCATGGGCGCTCGCGTTGATGGGTTTGCAGAAGCCATGGCGCAAGTGGCTCAGCAATTTGACCCCGGCTTCAACCCTGCCACCATCGAAATGCGGCCCAGCAAAGCGGGCAACTACCTGAGCGTGACTTTGACCATCAGGGCCACCAGCCGGGAACAACTCGACAACATGTACCGTGCCCTGACCAGCCATCCCATGGTCAAGGTGGCACTTTAAAGCCTGCGCCGTCAAACAAGATGTTGGTCAAACGTTCAGGGCTGGTCGCGTATGCAGAGGCCTACCAAGCCATGCAAGATTTCACAGCGCAAAGAAGCTCGGAGACGGCCGATGAACTCTGGCTTTGCGAGCACCCACCCGTGTTCACACAAGGTTTGGCCGGCTTGGCAGGTCATGTGCTGCATGCGGGCGACATCCCCGTCATTGCCACCAACCGCGGCGGCCAAGTCACCTATCACGGCCCAGGCCAGGTCATGGCCTATCCCATGGTCAATTTGCAACGCGCCGGCTACTTCGTCAAAGAATATGTGTACCGCCTTGAAGAGGCCGTCATTCGAACCTTGGCGCATTTCGGCGTCACGGGTCACCGAGTGGCCAACGCGCCCGGCATTTATGTTCGCCTGGCAGATCCTTTTGCGCACACCGCACTCACAGGCCCGGCCGCCCCAGGGGACCCCTTCAAAGGCCTTGGAAAAATCAGCGCCTTGGGCATCAAAGTCAGCCGACAATGCACCTACCACGGGCTGGCATTGAACGTGAAAATGGACCTCGAGCCCTTCCAACGCATCAATCCTTGCGGCTATGCTGGATTGCAAACCGTGGACCTTTTTACAATGGGGGTGAATACAACTTGGGAAGAAGCGGCTGATGTGTTGGCGTTCAAACTCACGCCCCTGCTTTCGCCCTGAGCCGACGACAACCGAGCCCCCGACCCTGAAAGAATGTGATGACCAAAGATACCGACGCCGCACGCAACGTTGTGCGTGAGGCGCAAACTGTCGAAAACTACGACGCCACGGCCAAGCAAAAAGCGGCGGCCAAGCTGTCTCGCATTCCCATCAAAGTTGAACCCGGTGAAGTGCTGAAAAAACCCGAGTGGATTCGCGTCAAAGCGGGTTCACCCACCACACGTTTTTACGAAATCAAAGACATTCTTCGCAAAAACAAATTGGTCACGGTGTGTGAAGAAGCCAGCTGCCCCAACATTGGCGAGTGCTTTGGCAAGGGCACGGCCACCTTCATGATCATGGGCGACAAATGCACGCGCCGCTGCCCCTTTTGCGATGTAGGCCATGGCCGCCCCGATCCGTTGGATGTGAACGAGCCCGCCAACTTGGCGCGCACCATTGCAGATTTGAAACTCAGCTATGTGGTGATCACCAGTGTGGACCGCGACGATCTGCGCGATGGCGGTGCGGGACACTTTGTCGATTGCATCCGCGAAACGCGCGCGCTGTCGCCGCTCACACAAATTGAAGTCCTGGTGCCCGACTTCCGCGGCCGTGACGATCGCGCTTTGGAAATTTTGAAAGCCGCTCCGCCCGATGTGATGAACCACAACTTGGAAACCGTGCCACGCTTGTACAAAGAAGTGCGCCCCGGCTCTGACTATCAGTTCTCACTGCAACTCTTGAAAAAGTTCAAAGCGCTCTTCCCCAACGTGCCAACCAAATCTGGTTTGATGGTGGGCTTGGGCGAAACCGATGAAGAAATTATGGCCGTGATGCGCGAGATGCGCGAGCACAACATTGAAATGCTCACCTTAGGTCAGTACTTGGCACCGTCCAACAGCCACTTGCCAGTGAAGCGTTACGTTCACCCTGACACCTTCAAGATGTTTGAAGAGAAGGCCTACGAGATGGGCTTCAAGCATGCCGCCGTGGGCGCCATGGTGCGGTCAAGTTATCACGCCGACCAACAGGCGCATGGTGCGAGCTTGGCGCGTTGAAAACAGCCGTGCGTGCAACTTGGCTAGCGCTGGGCGCCATTGCCTTGTGGGCCACCTTGGCCCCAGTCGGTGTTCGCTTGTCACACCTGCCGCCCTTTCTCACGGCGGGCTGCGCCTTGCTCATCGGCAGTTTGGTGGCGCTGCCTTGGTCAGGTTTTAAATGGCGCTTGGCCATCGTGCCCGCCTCAAGCTTGCTCCTTGGCGTTTACGGTTTGTTTGGCTATCACTTTTTATTGTTCGTTGCGTTTCGCACAGCGCCAGCAGTTCAAGCCAACTTGGTCAACTACCTGTGGCCCTTGCTCATCGTGGTTCTGGCGCCGCTCTTCAACAAACACACTCAACTCAAACTGCGACAAGTGATCGCTGCGCTTGCCGGATTTGCTGGCGCAGCCTTGGTCATGACAGGCGGCAATGCCATCAGCGCTGATTTCGATGTGGGCTATTTGGCGGCCTTGGCGTCTGCCTTCATTTGGGCCACCTACTCACTCATGACTCAACGTGTGAAAGCTTTCCACACAGCAGCCATCGGTACCTTCGGCTTGGTGTCCGGCGTGTTGTCACTGGTTTGCCATGCGGCACTCGAGACGCCCGTGGCTTTGAGCACACAAGATGCAGGCCTTTTGGTTTGGATGGGGCTTGGCCCTCTGGGTTTGGCGTTTTATCTGTGGGATGCCGCGCTGAAAAATGGCAATGCACAGCACATTGGATTGCTCAGCTTCATCACGCCTTTGGGCTCCACTGTCTTGTTGCTGATAGACCGACAAGAGGCGCTGACACCGGTGGTGGCCTTGGCGGGCTTGTTGATTGTGGGCGGTGCTTGGTTGGGTCGCAACACAGGGCCACAGGAAGCAGCCAACGATCCAAAGTTTGAAAGCTTGGGCTGAAACTTCAAGCTGAAAGCTTGGTTTGAAAACTGCGCGTCAAGTTAACAAACTGGCGGGATCTTCAGATGCCAACACTTGCTGTGCCAGTGCTTTGAGTTTCTCGGTGTCTGCGCGCAATATTTGTTGCTTGACCAGCAGCACTTGAGAAGGGTGCATCGAAAAACTGCGCAAGCCCATGCCCAACAAGAGGCGCGTCAAATTCACATCCCCCGCCATTTCACCGCACACCGACACACTTTTGCCTTGCGCTGCACCTTCGGCAATGGTGTCGGCCACCAAGCGCAACACGGCTGGGTGCAATGGATCGTACAGATGCGCCACGCTTTCATCGGCGCGGTCAATCGCCAAGGTGTATTGAATCAAGTCATTGGTGCCAATGGACAAGAAATCAAAATGCTTCAAGAACAACTTCAAGGACAAAGCGGCCGCCGGAATTTCGATCATCGCGCCCAAGCGCACATGGCCATAAGCAACACCGCGCGCATCCAAATCAAGTTGTGCTTGCTTGACGAGTGCCAAGGTCTGGTGAATTTCACTGGCATGCGCCAGCATGGGCACCAGCAAATTCACTTTGCCCAAAGCGGCTGCGCGCAAGATGGCGCGCAGTTGCGTTAAAAACATTTCAGGATCGGCCAAGCTCCAACGAATGGCGCGCAAACCCAATGCCGGGTTCAAATGCGCTGCGTCATGCCTTGCTTCGTCCAAGGGTTTATCGGCCCCCACGTCCACCGTTCGAATGGTAACTGGCAAGCCTTGCATGCCTTCCACGGCACGTCGGTATTGTTGAAACTGCTCTTCTTCATCTGGCAAATCACCTTGCCGGCCCATGAACAAAAACTCGCTTCTAAAAAGACCCACACCCACAGCGCCCACTCTGATGGCGGTGTCGGCGTCTTCTGGCATTTCAATGTTGGCCAGCAATTCAATTTTTTGACCGTCCAAAGTCACGGCGGGCGTGTGACGCAATCGGGTGAGGCGCTCTCGCTCTAAATCGCCTTGACGTTGCTTGAAACCGTACTCCGCCAAGATGATGGGAGAGGGGTCCACAATGACCACGCCCATGTCGCCATCGATGATGATCCAATCGTCTTGTCGAATGAGTTGGCTGGCACTGCGCGCACCCACTACCGCCGGGATGTCGAGGCTGCGCGCCACGATGGCGGTGTGCGAGGTTTTACCGCCCACATCCGTCACAAAACCCGTGAACACACTTTGTTTGAACTGAAGCATGTCAGCTGGCGACAAGTCGTGTGCCACCAACACCAAGGGGACATCCATGGTGTCACCCAACTGCAACTCTTGCTGCGGCCTTGCCTGAGGTTTGGTTCTGACAACAGGCGATGTTCCACCTTTGAGAAAATGCAAGACGCGCTCCGTGACTTGCTCGAGGTCTGATTTGCGCTCGCGCAAATAAGCATCTTCCATTTCATCGAACTGGCGGCCAATCACTTCCATTTGGCTGGTGACAGCCCATTCCGCGTTGTACAGCCGGTTCTCAATCCAGTGCCTCACGCCCAAGGACAAACTCTCGTCCTCTAACAACATCAAATGCACATCGAGCAAGGCGCCCAGCTCTGGCGGCGCATCGTCGGTTAAATCTTTTTGCAGCCGCTTGAGTTCTTCGACCACCGCATCACGCGCTTGGCGCAAACGGTCAATTTCAGCTTCAACTTGCGAGGGTTGAATGAAATAGTGGGCAACGTCGACGCGACTGGAAGCCACCAGCACCGCACGCCCAATGGCAATGCCTCTGGCAACCGCCAAGCCGTGAATGCTGAAGGTCATTCACCCTCACCAAATTTATCGGCAATCAAGGCCAGGATCGCATCAAGCGCCTCTGGGGCTTGCTCACCATCGGTGTCAATCACCACTTCGCTGCCAATGCCCGCTGCCAGCATCATCACGCCCATGATGCTTTTGGCATTGACGCGGCGCTCGCCTTTGGCAATCCACACTTCACATGGAAAACTACCTGCCAACTTGGTCAACTTGGCAGAAGCTCGGGCATGCAAGCCCAACTTATTGCTGATGGTCGTCGTAGCTTGGGGCATGTCGTGGTCCTGATTGATTTTGAGGGGCAGTGCTACCTACGGGGATGATGCCTTGAGCGCCACCGGCCTGCGCGCGGGTTGCCAAAGCATCCAAGGATTCATGTCGATAACAGACGCTGCGCAACAGCATCGGCAAATTCACACCAGCCAGCAAACGCGTGTCGATGCCGTCATTGAGTTTTTGCGCCACATTGGAAGGCGTCGCACCAAAGACGTCACTCAACATCAAAACTTCGGTGGTGTTGAGTTTGGACATGGCGGCTTTGGCCAGAAGCAAACTCTCATCGGGGCTTGCATTGGGCAAGATGTCCAGCGCCTGCACACCCAACGCACACTCGGGGTAAACATGCAAGGCGCAATCGCGCAAGGCCGAAGCCAAGGGTGCATGGGCGATGATGAGAATTCCGATCATGCCGAATTATCGCGGTTTGCCCAGTGAAAATAAACATAGGACAAAACCGCACAACAACCAAACACCGAAAATGCGGCCTGAAAAGCCAAAACTGGAGGCCAGCCCAGTGACTTGAAGAAATCAATGCCAACACCAATGCCCCACTGCACCACAAAGACCCCAACGAAAATGACCAAGTTGTAAGCCGAGAGTGCACGGCCTGCCAAATGCGACGGAAAGGCCATGCCCACGGCAGGCTGCGCCAAGGCCACAAAGGTGCTGGTCACACAAAACAAGGCCAGGGCTGCGGCCGAGGCGCCGCCCAAATCTGGACCGAACCAAATCACACCGAACAGCACCGCAAAACTGAGTGGCTGACCCCATGCAATCAATTTGTCGGCGCTGATACCGCGCTTGGCCAAGCGCGGCGTGATCAAGCCCCAGATCCAGAAAGTCACCAGCATGCTCAAGTTGATGGCAAACAATCCTGTCGCAGCCGACAGCGGTGTGTAGCCACCCACCACCGTCATCCAAGGACCCGCCCACAGGGTTTGAACCGCCAACATGCCTGCGTAACAAAAGAAGCCGACCGGCGCCATGCGCCAAAAATAGGCGTTGCGCCAAACAGGTCCATAGCCGGTCTCTTCTTTTGCAGTTGGGTCTTGCGATGCCTGCTGCGTTTCCCAAACAGGCACCACTTTGTAAATGAGGACCATGGCCAGCACCACAAAAACTGCCAAGCCTGCAAAGATCACGCGCCACCCTGTCACGGGCATCAACCACTGCACAGGCAAGGTGGAAGACAACATGCCCAAAGAGCCCGTCATCAACATCCACGAGTTGGCCCGCAACTGAGTGCCCGCATCCATCCACCTGCGATAACCTGTCAAAGGCGCCATCAAACAAGCACTCACGCCCACGCCGCACAAAAAGCGCGCCATCCACAAGCCCACGAAACTTTCTGCCATGGCAAATGCCGTACAACCTAAAACGGCCACGATCAAGAAACACAAAATGACATTCTTAGGGCCGTACCGGTCCAACCACTTGCCCAAGGGCAACTGCGTAGCCGAAAAGCCTAAGAAATAACCACCGGCCAACAAACCCAAGTCTTGGGCAGACAATGACAACTCTTGCGTCAGCGCTGGCGACAGCGTCGCCGTGATGGCCCGCATCAAGGTGGACAAAAAATACGCGAATGCAAAGGCCAAGAAGACCCCCACCATTTGTCGCGGCCCCAGCACGGGATGGGGATTCTGACGCTCGGTCATGACACGCTTTCAAAAAATTCTTGCATGTGCCCATTATCGGTGCATGCATGCATGCAAATTTTTCGCGACAATGGCGCCATGAATTCACTTGACGGCATCCGCATTCTCGACCTGTCCCGCGTGCTCGCGGGCCCATGGTGTACCCAAACTTTGGCCGACCTTGGGGCCGACGTGATCAAAATTGAGCGCCCAGGCGCCGGTGATGACACGCGCAGTTGGGGCCCCCCTTTTCTCAAAGATGCCGACGGCAAAGACACGCCTGAAGCTGCATACTACTTAGGAACTAACAGAAATAAGCGCTCACTGACTTGTGATATTGCCCAAGCCGATGGGCAAGCGCTGATCCGCGAATTGGTCAGTCACTGCGATGTCTTCATTGAAAACTTCAAAGTGGGCGACATGGCCCGCTATGGTTTGGACTACGAGAGTTTGAAGGTCCTCAATCCCAAGTTGGTTTACTGCAGCGTCACCGGATTTGGACAGACCGGGCCCTACCGCGAGCGGGCTGGATACGACTATGCAGTTCAAGGCATCGGGGGCTTGATGAGCGTCACGGGCGAGCGAGATGACCTGGGGGGTGGCCCCCAAAAAGTAGGTGTCGCTGTGGCCGATTTGTTCACAGGCATGTACGCCACCGTTGGCATTCTGGCCGCACTCAGGCACGCCGAAAAAACCGGCGAAGGTCAGTACGTGGACATGGCCTTGCTCGATACCCAAGTGGCCATGTTGGCCAATTTAGGTGCCAATTATTTGGTCAGCGGCAAGACCCCTGGTCGCGCAGGCAACGCACACCAAAACATCGTGCCTTATCAAGTATTTGAAGTGAAGGCTCCCACACACGCAGCAGCAGGCAGCCGCGACCATCTGATTCTGGCTGTGGGCAATGATGGCCAATATGCCAAATTCTGTGATGTCGCAGGCCACCCCGAATTGGCCAGCGATGTGCGTTTTGCCAAGAACACCGATCGGGTCAAAAACCGCGCCATCTTGGTCCCCCTGCTTGAACAGATCATGTTGACCCGCACCAAAGCCGACTGGCTGTCTGCGCTCGAGGCAGCCAAGGTGCCCTGTGGTGCCATCAACAATTTATCGGAGGTGTTCGCCGACCCTCAAGTGGCTGCGCGCAACATGGTGAGTACTTGGCAGCACCCTCATCAAAAGGATTTGAAGTTGGTGGCCAGCCCACTCAAGCTCAGCCGAACGCCCGTCAGGCAAGACCACGTGCCACCCCAGCTGGGACAGCACACCTCGCAATTGCTGGAAGAAGTTTTGGGTTACAGCTCAGCGCAAATTGAACAACTGAAAAACAAAGGTGTGATCTGATGGCCCAGTATTTATTGGTTCATGGCGCTTGGCATGGTGCTTGGTGCTGGCGCCATGTCACAGAAGCCTTGATCCGTGCAGGTCACAGCGCACACGCCATCACCCTCACGGGCTTGGGTGAACGCTCCCACCTTTTGCACCGTGGCATTGATTTGGAAACGCACATCCAAGATGTTTTACAGGCCCTAGACGCCGAAGAAGTGAATGATGCCATTTTGGTCGTTCACTCCTATGCAGGCATGTTGGGCACCGCTGTGGCCGATCGGCGAGCGCATCGTCTGAAGCACTTGGTTTACTTGGATGCTGTGGTTCCCAAGCCCGGCGAAACTTGGAGCAGCACCCATGCCAGCGCCACACAAAAAGCCAGAATTGAAGCAGCCGCAGAGAGCATCGACAACAGCTTCCCACCACCCGATGCTTCTGTGTTTGGCCTCAGCGCGGATGACTATGAATGGGTGCAACGTCGACAAACACCTCACCCAGGTGGCACTTACCAACACGTTTTGAATTTCGATCCTGCACGTGTTGCAAGTGTTCCTAGAACGTTCATCAATTGCACCGTGCCACCCTTGGCAACCATTGATGCCGTGCGACGTCGCGTGGTCGATCCTCTGTTTTGGGATGGCCAGTGGCTGCCCAACTCTCAAGTGGTTGAAATGAAAACGGGGCACGATCCCATGATCAGTGCCCCGCAAGAGTTGACAGCGCTGCTACTTCGCTGCGCCAATCAAAGCTGAAGATTCAAGCGTCAGTCTTTTCGGAAGTTGTCGTGGCAGCCTTTGCAAGTTGCTGCAGCAGGACCAAAGGCTGTTTTCAAGGCATCGGCGTTACCGGTTTTGGCGGCAGCAGCCACCTTGGTCAGCTCAGCTTGCATCTTGTCCGCAGCTTCTTTGAACTTGGCGCTGTCTTTCCAAATTTCTGGCTTGGCGCGCGTCTCGCCTTTGTCGCTGCCTTCTGGAAAAGCAGCCCAAGGCAACTTGGACATGGCAGCCGCAATGTCGGCATTTTCGGCAGCGGCTTTGGCGTCGTAAGGCACTTTGCCTGTGGCCATGGCACCGACACGGCCGAAATGAGCGCCCATGACGGTGAAGGATGCTTTGCGATATTTGATGGCGTCTTCAGGTTTCGCAAATTGAGCGGCGGCTGGCAAAGCCAACATGAGGGCCAGCAATGCCGAAGCAGCAGTGACAAGTTTTTTCATAAGTATTCCATTGAAGGTGAGGGTGCTTTACAGTTTCGCATGTTTTTGAATTTTCTGCAGATCGCGCAAAGCCCATGAAAGTATCACCATGAATGCCATCCGAGTTTGGGATTTGCCCACCCGCCTTTTCCATTGGACCCTCGCATTGTTGGTCCTTGTGTTGGTCATCACCGGCAACGTCGGGGGCAATGCCATGGTCTGGCACTTTCGCTGTGGCTATGCCGTTTTAAGTCTGTTGTTGTTCAGATTGCTCTGGGGCTTTGTGGGCGGCCATTGGTCTAGATGGCGACAGTTGTCGTGCACGCCCTCAGCATTGCGCCAGTATTTTTCTGCGCAGAGCAGCCAACAACGCTACCTGGGACACAACCCCATAGGCTCACTTTCTGTCATCGCCTTGATGAGCTTGCTCTTGCTGCAAGTCGCAACAGGCTTGTTCAGTGATGATGAAATTGCAAATGCCGGACCCTTGACCGTTTGGGTGTCTGAAAGCATTGTGTCCATGACCACTCAATGGCACAAAGGCTTTGGCAAGGGTTTGGTCCTGTTGTTGATCGCCATCCACGTGGGTGCCATTCTTTGGTACTTCGTCAAAAAGAAAGAAAACCTCAGCCGTGCCATGCTGTGGGGCGACAAATCATCTGAGTCACCGGCCACTGCTTCGTTGGATCGACCACTCGATTGGCTAAAAGCGTTGCTCTGCCTTGCACTGGTTGCAGCCTTGGTATTTGTCCTGATCAACGCAGTGCCCTCCAGCCTGTAGGACTGGGCATTTCAACGCTA
>CANGCI010000067.1 GCA_947451995.1 Comamonadaceae bacterium
GTGGACGTCATGTCCTAGCGCACAGACAGATTTGCAAACTTGTGCAAAAATACGGGTAAACCCTTATGATTCAACTCGCTGCCCTCACCAAATCCCTGTGGCGTCGCTGGATGCTGTGGATCCCTATCCGTATCTTGAGTGCCAAGCATCGGCCCAAGATTGCAGCGCATTTGAAAAGTCTGGGAACACAGGACCGGTATTTGCGATTTGGCTACCCCGCCACCGACGAGCAAATTGACGGTTATGTCGCTAAATTGGATTTTGCCCGAGACGACGTCTACGGCGTCTTCAACCGCCGGCTGCAAATTGTCTCGATGGCGCACTTGGCCTTTTCGGTCGATCCGCAGTGGGCCACCTGTGCCGAGTTTGGGGTGTCGGTTGATCTGAAGATGCGGGGCAGGGGCTTGGGAGCGCGCATGTTCGACCGCGCCATGACCCACGCCCGCAACGAAGGCGTGTCCTTGATGTTCATTCACGCCTTGAGTGAGAACACCCCCATGCTGAAAATTGCGCGAAAAGCCGGTGCCCGTGTTGAGCGCGACGGCAGTGAGAGCGATGCCTACCTGAGCCTTCAACCTGCCAATTTGGACAGTCAAATGCATGAATTCTTTGAAGAAGGCATGGCCGATTTGGACTTCCAGATCAAAACCCGGGCGCGCCAATTCCTCCAACTGCTCAGAACCATGCAAGAGGTGCGCCGAGGTGTACGCGATGCGCGCCACCAATCGGGCGTTTAATCCGCTATCCTTGAGGTTCTGCAACAACGGCATTTGCCCATTTGATTGTGTCCGACCCTCACCCTGCGCGTTTGAATGAACGTGACGAAAAACACGATTCAAAACACGACCCAAAGCGTGAATCAAAGCGCGAAGACAAACGCTCTTTTTTGCAAAAACTGGCGGAGTTCATTCACCCAGGTCCCGACTCCAAAGACGAGCTGATCGAAACACTCGCTGAGGCCGAGGACAACGACATCATCAATGCGCAAAGTCGATTCATGCTGGAAGGTGTGATTCGAATGGCCGACATGACGGCAGGCGATGCCATGGTGGCCGCCCCTCGGATGGAGTTGTTGTCAATTGATGCGCCCTTTGATGAGTTGCTGCATCAGGTGATTGACACCGCACATTCCCGATTCCCTGTATACGAAGACGACCGCGAGAACATCATTGGCATCTTGATGGCCAAAGATTTGCTCAAGCTGCAACGCGCGCCAGAGCTCAACATTCGGGCACTGTTGCGTCCCGCCGTGTTTGTGCCCGAGAGCAAAGGACTCAATGATTTGCTCAGGCAGTTCAGGGACAACCGTCAACACTTGGCCATCGTGATTGATGAGTTTGGCCGCACAGCTGGCCTTATCACCATCGAAGATGTCCTCGAAGAAATTGTGGGCGAGATCGAAGACGAATTTGACATCGAAGAGGAAGCCGGCGACATCTTTGGCTTGTCCGATCAAACTTACCGCGTCAGCGGCGACACATCTTTAGAGCGAGTTTCAGAAGCCTTTGGTGTGAAGCTCAACCCCGATGTGGTCGACGAAGAAACACATGACTTTGACACCATCGGCGGCTTGATTGCCCACGAGATGGGACATGTGCCGCAACGGGGTGAAAAGTTCAGCTTGTCGGGCTTGGATTTTGTGGTTCTGCACACCCGCGGCGGTGCTGTGCGGTGGTTCAAGGTGTCGCCCACCTCTCGCCCTAAAAAATGAACATGTGGGCATTCGGCGCTTCATTGTTGGCCGGTGTTTTGCATGGTTTTTCAATGGCATGGCCAGCCTTTGCGTTGGGCGATGCCTTGGGCATTTCAGGGCAATCGTTTGGCACTTTGCAAGGCCTCAGTTTGGCCTGCTTAGGCGCTTTGCTTTTGCAGGCCGCTTCGCACGAATCTGAATTCACAAACTTTACCAACACGCGTCGCCCAAGCCGCAGCGGCTCTAAAGCTTGGGTGAAGGGCTTCAAGATTGCAGGCCTGTTTGCAATAGCCGCCATGACCTCCACATGGGGCTGGCTGTATGTATCGATGCATCAATACGGCGGACTGCCTTCATGGCTGGCGTGTTTGGCTGTTGTGCTGCTGGCCATGGCATTGGCCGGCTACTTTGCAATCGCAGGTGGCCTATGGGTGTTGCAGTATCGCCGTTGGCTCTTGAATGCGCGCCATCAAGAAGGCCGGTACGCCACCCATCCTCAAAGCTTTTTGAGAAAGTCTGAATTCAACTTGGCCATGGCAGGTGCCGTGTTGTTTGCGGCCTTGTGGACGCTGGCTGAATTGGCCCGAGGCCAATGGTTCACAGGCTTTCCTTGGGGCGCTGCGGGCTATGCGCATGGACAAAGTGGCTTGGCCGTTTATGCGCCCTGGGTTGGGGTGTATGGCATGGGCGCCATCGCCGCTGGCTTGGCCATGGCGCTGCCGCTGATGCTGTCTGTTTGGATGGCTGGACGCACACGTGCCTGGTTGTGGTTGTTGGCACTTGGCGTGCTGTTGGCTGCGTTGATTCCCGCAGCACTTCAGCATTGGCCCCAGTCCTTCACGCAGCCTGCTGGCACCATGAAGGTTCGCCTGCTGCAAGGCAATATTCCGCAAGACGAGAAGTTCATCCCAGGACAAGGGGTGCAGATGGCGCTCAGTTGGTACGGCGAACAATTGCTGTCCAACACAGAGACCTTGGTGGTCACCCCCGAAACGGCCATTCCCGTGTTGCCACAGCAACTCTCGCCTGCCTATTGGCAAACGCTCAACAACAAATACCAGCCGCAAGCCGCTCTACCTGGCCAGCCAATGTCTGCCCAACTGGCTTTGATTGGCCTGCCCATGGGGGGCGCCAATGTGGGCTATAGCAACTCGGTCTTGGCTTTGGGACCTGACACCTCAAAGTACCGTTACGACAAACAACATCTGGTGCCATTTGGTGAATTTGTACCGCCGTTTTTTCAGTGGTTTGTGCGCCTGATGAACATCCCTTTGGGTGACTTTGGTCAGCAGCGTTCTACGGCCGGAGTGATGACGTGGCAAGGTCAACGTTTGTTGCCCCAAATTTGCTACGAAGATTTGTTTGGCGAGGAAGTGGCGAAATACTTTGCTAACGCGGACCAGGCCCCTACCGTGCTGGTTAACATGAGCAATTTGGCGTGGTTTGGCAACACCACCGCGCCCGCCCAACATGCCGCCATCTCGCAACTGCGTGCCTTAGAGTTTCAGCGTCCTGTCATTCGCGCCACCAACACGGGCTTGACCGCTTTGATTGACGCCAAAGGCGAGGTGAAGGCCTCACTGCCTGTGTTCACACGCGGCGCGTTGGTGGGGGAGTTTGAAGGGCGCACGGGGCTCACGCCTTACGCGCAATGGACCGCGCAATGGGGTTTGTGGCCGCTTTGGTTGCTTTGCGGCCTAATTGTTCTTGTTTTGGGGGCGTTTTTCCGGCGCGCTAGGTCTCAGGCGATTTAAAATCAAGGGTTGCCACCGATGTACGGGGGCCTAAATTTTTCAGCCATGTTGACCTTCCAACAAATCATTTTGAAACTGCAGTCCTACTGGGATGCTCAGGGGTGTGCATTGTTGCAACCCTATGACATGGAAGTCGGTGCTGGCACTTCACACACCGCCACGTTTTTGCGCGCCATTGGCCCCGAGCCATGGAAGGCCGCCTATGTGCAACCCAGCCGCCGTCCAAAGGATGGCCGTTATGGCGAAAACCCAAACCGCTTGCAGCACTACTACCAATACCAAGTGGTCTTGAAGCCAGCGCCTTCCAATATTTTGGATTTGTATTTGGGCTCGCTTGAAGCCTTGGGCTTTGATCTCAAAAAGAACGACATTCGTTTTGTGGAAGACGATTGGGAAAATCCAACACTGGGTGCTTGGGGCTTGGGTTGGGAAGTTTGGCTCAACGGCATGGAAGTGACGCAGTTCACTTACTTTCAACAAGTGGGCGGCATTGATTGCAAACCCATCACCGGCGAAATTACCTACGGTCTTGAGCGCTTGGCCATGTACCTGCAAGGTGTCGACAACGTTTACAACTTGAAGTGGACCGACACCCTCAGCTACGGCGATGTGTACCACCAAAACGAAGTGGAACAGTCCACCTACAACTTTGAACACTCTGATGCCGAGTTCTTGTTCACCGCATTCTCTGCCTACGAAAAACAAGCGCAGCATTTGATTGGTGCGCAGTTGGCTTTGCCCGCTTACGAGCAAGTGCTCAAAGGTGCGCACACTTTCAATTTACTTGATGCACGCGGCGCCATCAGCGTCACGGAGCGTGCGGCCTACATCGGTCGCATTCGCAATTTGGCGCGTGCCGTGGCACAAAGTTATTTCGAAAGCCGTGAGCGTTTGGGCTTCCCCATGGCGCCTCGCGAATGGGTTGAACAGTTAAACGCGCTGAGCAAAAAAGCAGCCTGAAGGTAAGCATCCAAATGACACATCAAAACCTTCTCGTTGAATTGTTTGTTGAAGAGTTGCCACCCAAGGCACTCAAAAAATTGGGCGAATCATTTGCCAGCGTCTTGTTCGAGCAACTGCGCGACGCCGGTTTAACCGATGCGCAATCGGTGGTCACGGCGTATGCCTCGCCACGTCGATTGGCCGCGCACGTTTCGCAAGTGGCGGCGCAAGCGGCCGACAAAGCGGTGCAGCAAAAGCTGATGCCCGTTGCAGTTGGCATCGATGCCAGCGGCAATGCCACGCCCGCCTTGCTCAAAAAATTGCAAGCCCTTGGTGCTGATGTCAGCAACCCGGCTGCTGTGGTGGCTTCACTGAAGCGCGCGCCCGATGGCAAAGCGGAAGCTTTGTTTTACGACAGCGTGGCCAAAGGCGCAAGCTTGCTGCAGGGATTGCAAAAAGCTTTGGACGAAGCATTGGCCAAGTTGCCCATTCCCAAGGTCATGACCTATCAGCTGGAAACCGACTGCGAAATGCCCGGCTGGACCAGTGTGAACTTTGTGCGTCCTGCACACGGCTTGGTGGCCTTGCATGGCAAAGATGTCGTGCCCGTTAAAACCTTGGGCTTGAAGGCCGGACAACTGACGCATGGCCATCGCTTTGAAGCCAAGGTGTCGCCTGTGGTCATTCAAGACGCCGACAGTTATGCCGCCACCTTGGCGCGCGACGGTGCCGTGATTGCCAGCTTTGCGGAGCGCCGTGCAGAAATCGTGAAGCAACTCCACGCCGCTGCTGCCAAAGTAGGCGGTGGTGCCAAAGCCATTGAAGACGAAGCCTTGTTGGATGAAGTCACGGCCTTGGTTGAGCGTCCCAATGTGCTCACCTGCGAATTTGAAAAACAGTTTTTGGAAGTGCCCCAGGAGTGTTTGATCCTGACCATGAAGGCCAACCAAAAATACTTCCCGCTGCTCACTGCAGACGGCAAGCTCACCCACCAGTTTTTGGTGGTCAGCAACATTTCGCCAGCCGATGCGACCGCTGTGATTGGCGGCAACGAGCGCGTGGTGCGTCCCCGCTTGGCCGATGCCAAATTCTTCTTCGATCAAGATCGCAAGAAAACATTGGCATCTCGCGTCGAAGGCTTGAACAAGGTGGTGTACCACAACAAACTGGGCACACAAGGCGAGCGCATGGCGCGCGTGCGCGGCATTGCCAAAGCCTTGGGCCAAGCCCTGGGCGGTGATGCATTGGCGCAAGCGGCCGACACTGCAGCCCAGTTGGCCAAAACCGATTTGCTGACCGACATGGTGGGCGAGTTCCCCGAGTTGCAAGGCATCATGGGCGGCTACTATGCGCGCCACGATGGCTTGTCGAGCGACATTGCCGATGCCATTGAAGACCATTACCGTCCCCGCTTTGCCGGTGATGAGTTGCCCCGCAACAACGTGGGCTTGGTGGTGGCCTTGGCCGACAAACTCGAAACCTTGGTGGGCATGTTTGGCATTGGCAACTTGCCAAGCGGCGACAAAGATCCGTTTGCCCTGCGCCGTCACGCCTTGGGTGTCATTCGCATGTTGATGGAAAAAGATTTGGCGCTCGATTGGCGTCAGCTCTTGGCTTTGTCGGTGCCTGTGTTTGGCGACAAGATCACCGATCCTTCTGAAGCCCTCACCACCTTCTTGTTTGACCGTTTGGCTGGCGCATTGCGCGAGCAAGGTTACAGCGTTCAAGAAGTGGACGCGGTGTTGGCTTTGCATCCTGCACGCTTGGGCCAAGTGCCCAAGTTGTTGGCGGCAGTGCGCGCCTTTGCGGCTTTGCCCGAAAGCCCCGCCTTGGCTGCGGCCAACAAGCGCATTGGCAACATCTTGAAGAAGGCCGATGAAGTCGATCCGCATGTCAATCCGGCCTTGCTGAAAGAAGCCGCCGAGCAAGCCTTGCACGAAGTGATGCAACGTTTGCTGCCCGAGTCTGAGGCTTTGTACAAAGCAGGTGACTACACCGGTTCATTGCAAACACTGGCCGCATTGCGTTCACCCGTGGATGCGTTCTTTGACGACGTCATGGTCAACGCCGAAGAAATGGATGTGCGTTTAAACCGCCAAGGTTTGCTCAAGTGCTTGCATGTGGCCATGAACCGCGTGGCCGATTTGTCGCGCTTGGCATAAGCCGTCACGCATCTAACTAAGCCGCCCATGAAACTCGTCATTCTCGATCGCGATGGCACCCTCAATCACGACAGTGATGAGTACATCAAGTCGCCCGAAGAATGGCAGGCCTTGCCAGGCGCTCTGGAAGCTGTGGGCCGTTTGAATCACGCGGGCTACCACGTGGTGCTGGCCACCAACCAGTCGGGCTTGGGGCGTGGCTTGTTGGATGTGGCATCGCTCAATGCCATTCACAAACGCATGCTGAAACAATTGGCGGCCGTGGGGGGGCGCATTGATGCTATTTTTTACTGCCCACACTCGCCCGAAGATGCATGCACCTGCCGAAAGCCCTTGCCAGGCTTGATTGAGCAAGTGGCCGATCGCTTTGGCATCGACGTGAAAGATGTGCCCTTTGTGGGCGACAGTTTGCGCGACATGCAAGCGGCGGCCGCCGCAGGCTGTGCACCTCATTTGGTACAGACCGGCAACTCGCTGGCTTTGCGCGGCGCAAGCTTGCCCCCTGCATTTCCTGCGGGCACTCAAATGCACACAGACCTCAATGCATTTGTCGATGCACTCTTGAAAAAAACGCCGGAACACACCTTATGAACTTCATTCGCTCATTGATTCACATGGTGTGGATGACCGTCACTGTCATCCCTTGGGCGCTGGTGGTGGTGGCGGCTTCGATGTTCATGAGCAGCAGCCGTTTGTACTGGTGGTGTGCCGCATGGCTGCGCAATGCCATCCACAGTGGCACTTACATCTTGGGCATTCAAAACCGCATCACCGGCATGGAGAACTTGCCGCTGGGTGAAAAAGACCCGGTCATTCTGTTGGTCAAGCACCAGTCCACGTGGGAAACTTTTTTGATGCCCGCCATCATGCCGCACCCCTTGGCCTATGTGTTCAAAAAAGAATTGTTGAGCGTGCCCTTCTTTGGCTGGGCCATGGGCCGCATGGACATGATTCACATCGACCGCAGCCAACGTGCGCAGGCTTTTCAGAAAGTGGTCACGCAAGGCAAACGTTTGATGGAACAAGGCGTCTGGGTCATCATGTTTCCTGAAGGGACGCGCATTCCACGTGGCCAAAAAGGGGTGTACAAAACAGGCGGTACCCGCTTGGCCATTGAGGCCGGTGTGCCTGTGGTGCCCATCGCGGTGACGTCTGCCAAATGCTGGCCCACCAAGGCCTTCATCAAAAAACCTGGCATTGTCGACATCTCCATTGGCAAACCCATTTCAAGTGTGGGTCGCCAACCTGAAGAGTTGATGCAAGAAGTGGAAAACTGGATTGAGGCTGAAATGCGACGCCTAGACCCAGAGGCCTATCCAGCTACCGATTCCGAGTCAGTTGCACCTGCCGCCTGAAGCTTGGACACAGAACACCGATGCGCAATCCGCTGCAACTTGTTCTTGATTTATTAAGTCCAGCACCTGCGGCAGAGGTGCCGCCAACAAGACAAAGTTCGGGGCCAACCCTGACGCATCCCCGTGCCAACCGCGAAACGGTTTTGGAAGGCATGCGCGTCAGCTATTTGTTTCAACGCGTTCGCAGAAGGTCGATTGGCTTTGTGGTGGGCCCCGATGGCTTGGAGGTGAGGGCACCCAAGTGGGTCACCTTGAAAGAAGTGGAGTTGGGTCTGCAAGAGCGCGGCGAATGGGTGCTGCGCAAATGGGCCGAAGTGCAAGAGCGCCAAAAAAACATTCGTCAAATTGAATGGGCGGATGGTGCCAGCCTGGACTACTTGGGCAGTGCCATTCATTTGCGGCTGAGCCCTGAAGTGGGCCGCAGTGAACTGCATGACGGGGGTGAGCTCAAGCTGGCATTGCCTTTGAATGCGGAGGCGACACAAATTCGTGATGCGGTGCAAGCGTGGCTGATGCGTGAAGCGCGTGAATTGTTTGAGTTACGTTTGAATTTCTTTTCGCCTCAAATGGGTGTGCAGTGGCGCAAGCTCAGTTTGTCAAACGCGGGTTCACGCTGGGGCAGTGCGCGCATCGATGGCGCCATTCGCCTCAATTGGCGGCTGATTCATTTAAAGCTAGAAGCCATTGATTATGTGGTGGTGCACGAGCTGGCGCACCTGCGCGAGATGAATCACAGCCCCGCGTTTTGGAAAGTGGTGGCCGATATCTTGCCCGACCATGTGGAGCGCCGCAAAGCCTTGCAAAAAGAGAACTTGGCCAACTGGGCGTAGGCGCAAGCTGGCGCGCTTAGCTCAGAGTTTTAAACCGCCACACACCTTGCGCATCTTTGATGCGCGACATTTTTCCGTCAAACCACAGCGCGTGCAAATGCGCCACAGACTCGCCAATGGCAAACGTGGTCTGGTGAAAGTCCAGGGGCCGTTTGAAAATCACTTTGAGCATGTCGTGTGCGCTGCCTGCTTGCACGCTACAAGCTTCTAAGACTTCGTCCAATCGATCTTCATGGTGCTTCAACAATTGCGCTGTGCGCGTGTGCAAGCCCACAAACGGTCGACCATGGGACGGCAACACCAAGGTGTCTGCTGGCAGCGGGTCAAAATGATGCAGCGATTGCATGAACAAGGACAGGACATTGGCCTCGGGCTCTTGGGCGTAAACGCTGACATTGGTGGAGATTTTGGGCAGCACCATGTCGCCGCTGATCAAGACATTGGCGGCTTCGCAGTGCAGTGCCATGTGTTCTGGTGAATGGCCCCAGCCACTGATGCAGCGCCAGCTGCGACCGCCAATTTGCAACTCGCGCCCATGCATCAAGCGGTGATATGCCTCTGGTACGGCGGGCACCATCTTGGCGTAATACGACACGCGGTCTTTGATTTGCTGCTGATCGGTGGGGTCGTTCCAGCCATGGTCGGCAAAAAACCGTTGGGTGCTCAGCCCGCCAAAGTTGGATGCACCTGTGGATGCCAACAGCGCGGCTTGGTACTCGGTGGCACTCATCCACAAAGGCGCATTGAATTCTGCGCACAGCCAGTGTGCCAGGCCCATGTGATCGGGGTGCATGTGCGTGACCACCACGCGCAAAATAGGCAAACCCTTCATCGGGCCAGCCATCACTTGGCGCCAAGCTTTTTGCGTCCCGGGGTTGGTGACGCCGCAATCCACCACGGTCCAACCGTGCCGAACGCCTGTGGGTGTTTCTTCGGCATCGGCCAACAGCCACAAATTGATGTGATCCAAGGCAAAGGGCAAAGCCATGCGGATCCACCAAACGCCTTCTGCCACTTCCAAAGCTTGGCCCAATTCGGGGAGGGTGGTGCCCAAAGGAAAGTGCAAGGCTTTTTCGCCTGCCAGCAGATCGGCGGGCGGCACTTGCGGGGATGAGGCGGTGGTTTGGGTCATGGCAAATCTGAGTTGGGGAAAATTCCCGTCGATAGATTGACGTTTACGTTAACGTCAATTACAGTGGAGGCATTGTAAGACGCACCTGTCGACCCCGTCTGTCGCCTGTGCGCAAGCAGGAAAGCAAGCACCATGGCAACACAATTTTCAATCAGCGACTTGGCCAAGGAATTTGACCTGACCACACGCGCCATTCGCTTTTACGAAGACATGGGCCTCCTAGAGCCCGAGCGCTCGGGCCCTGGCGGCCGCAACCGGGTTTATTCGTCTCGCGATCGCACCCGCCTCAAACTCACCTTGCGCGCCAAACGTCTGGGTTTGTCACTCACCGAGGCCAAAGAGCTGATTGACATGTACGACAGCCCCCGCGACACAGGCCCTCAACTGAAAAAGTTTTTGGTGGTGTTGGCCGAGCATCGCCAACAATTGGAATCGCAACTGGCCGACTTGCATGCCACGCTGGAAGAGGTGAAGACGCATGAAAAAGATGCGCGCACTTTGCTGGCCAAGGCCGATAAGTTGGCGCAGAAAAAGGGCGCTGCATGAGCGCGCATGATTTGACCAGCCCGATGGCACAGCGCGTTGCGGCCAGCATGGCGCGGCAAGGCCTGATGGTGCATTTGGAAGCGAAGCTGGTGCGTGTTGAAAAAGGCGAAGTGGAAATTGCGCTGCCTTATGCCGACAAAGTGACGCAGCAACAAGGTGGTTTCCATGGCGGTGCCATGGGCGCACTGGCCGACATTGCAGGTGGCTACGCTGGCCTTACGGTTTTGCCTGAGGGCATGGAAGTCGTTACCGTCGAATACAAAATCAATTTTTTAAGCGCTCACCAAGAAGGTGAATTGCGCGCAATTGGCAAGGTGGTCAAAGGCGGTAAAAGAATCGTCGTGACCACTGCTGACGTTTTCCATATTGATGCACAAGGCAAGAACTCCTTGTGCGCTGTGATGCAACAAACCTTGGTGCCTGTTGCACAAACCTACTGAATGAATTGGGAGAGATGACCATGAACATGCCAGGCTTGAATTTTCAATTGGGTGAAGACATTGACGCGCTGCGCGATGCCGTGCGCGATTTTGCGCAAGCCGAAATTGCACCGCGTGCCGCTGAAATCGATCGCACCGATCAGTTCCCCATGGACCTGTGGCGCAAGATGGGTGAGGTGGGTGTCTTGGGTATCACGGTGCCCGAAGCCTATGGTGGTGCCAACATGGGTTACTTGGCGCACATGATTGCCATGGAAGAAATTTCTCGCGCGTCGGCCAGCGTGGGCTTGTCGTATGGCGCACACAGCAATTTGTGTGTGAACCAAATCAAGCGCAACGGCACTGAAGCGCAAAAACAAAAGTACCTGCCCAAGCTGATCAGCGGCGAGCACGTGGGTGCTTTGGCCATGAGCGAGCCAGGCGCTGGCTCTGACGTTATCAGCATGAAGCTCAAAGCCGAAGACAAAGGCGGCTACTACGTGCTCAACGGCAACAAGATGTGGATTACCAACGGTCCTGACGCCGACACCTTGGTGGTCTATGCCAAAACCGAGCCCGAGATGGGCGCGCGCGGCGTCACCGCTTTCTTGATCGAGAAAAACATGAAGGGCTTCTCGATTGCGCAGAAGCTCGACAAGTTGGGCATGCGCGGCAGCCACACAGGCGAGTTGGTCTTCCAAAACGTGGAAGTGCCAGCAGACAACATTTTGGGCGGCCTCAACATGGGTGCCAAAGTGTTGATGAGTGGTTTGGATTACGAGCGTGCTGTGCTGGCCGCCGGTCCTTTGGGCATCATGCAATCGGTGATGGACAACGTGATCCCCTACATCCACGATCGCAAGCAGTTTGGCCAAAGCATTGGTGAGTTTCAACTCATTCAAGGCAAAGTGGCCGACATGTACACCGTGTTGCAAGCAGGCCGTGCGTTTTGCTACACCGTGGGCAAAAACCTCGACATGCTGGGCACCGACCACGTGCGTCAAGTGCGCAAAGACTGCGCCAGTGTCATTTTGTGGTGCGCTGAAAAAGCCACCTGGATGGCCGGCGA
>CANGCI010000068.1 GCA_947451995.1 Comamonadaceae bacterium
TCAGGTTTTCAAAGGCTATTGGAAACGCCCCGATGCCACGGCGAGTGCTTTCTTTGAACGCGATGGCAAATCGTTTTTCCGATCGGGCGACATGGGCCGCATTGATGACGAAGGTTATTTCTTCATGACCGACCGTTTGAAGCGCATGATCAATGCCAGTGGTTTCAAGGTGTGGCCTGCAGAAGTTGAAGCGCTGATGTTCAAGCATCCTGCCATCCAAGAGGCTTGCATCATTTCTACCAAGGACGCTTACCGGGGTGAGTCTGTCAAAGCCGTGGTGGTGCTGCGCAGCACGCACAAAGGGCAGGTGAGTGAGCAAGCTATCATCGACTGGTGCCGTGAAACGATGGCCGTCTACAAAGTTCCGCGTGTGGTCGAGTTCATCGATGCCCTGCCCAAGAGTGGCAGTGGCAAAGTGATGTGGCGCGCCTTGCAAGAGGCTGAAATGGCCAAGGCCTGAACTTCAATTTGCCAATGTTGCGAGTCTTTTTTCAATGAGTTTGAAGCTTTCTGTTCTGGATCAATCCGTGGCCATGGCGGGGCGTGGTCAAGATGCGTCCATTCGGCAAACACTGGCGTTGGCGCAATCTGCCGAGCGTTTAGGGTACTCTCGTTTTTGGGTCAGTGAGCACCACGCGCACCCCAGCATTGTGGGCACTGCGCCTGAAATTTTGATGGCGGCCATTGCCACCCAAACGCAGCGCATTCGCATCGGTAGTGCCGGCGTCATGTTGCCGCACTACGCATCGCTCAAAGTTGCAGAGCAGTTCAGGGTGCTGGATGCATTGGCACCCGGCCGCATCGATTTAGGCGTGGGCAGAGCCCCAGGCAGTGACGGTAAAACCGCACAGTTGCTCAATCCCGATCGCTACGCCAGTGAAAATTTTCCGCAGCAAGTGATGGAACTCCAAGCCTGGGTCAAGGGGCAGCCCTTGCCAGTGGGCCATCCGGGGCATGGAGTTTTTGCCTATCCGCAATCTGCCACCTCACCTGACATTTGGATGTTGGGCAGCTCGGATTACGGCGCGCAGTTGGCCGCTCATTTGGGTTTGCCATACGCATTTGCTTGGTTCATCACCGACGGGCAAGGTGCCGAGCAAGCTTTGCACATGTACCGTGAGACCTTCCGGCCCAGCGCAAGTTTGGACAAGCCCAAGGCCACCTTGTGTGTTTGGGCTTTGGCGGCGGATACCGATGAACAAGCTTGGCATTTGTTCAAAAGCCGTGCGCGCTGGCGCATGGATCGCAACTTGGGTCGCATTGGTCCTATGTTGTCCCCAGATCAAGCTGAGCGTGACTATTCGCCCGCTGAGCAGATGGCCTTGGACGCGTTGAAGGCCAATGCCTTGGTTGGCAGTGCCGCTACAGTCAGCCACAAGCTGCGTGCATTGGCCGATAGACTGGCATTGGACGAATTGGTGGTGATCACGTGGACCCACGACCCTCAAGCACAGCTGCACTCTTACGAGTTGTTGGCGCAAGAATTTAATTTAAAACCGTGAATTTTCAGGAGCACATGAATGTTTGAAACCGCAATTGCAGGCAGTTTGCCGAAACCCGAATGGTTGGCCGAAACCAACAAACTTTGGCCTAAATGGATGGCCGAAGGCGACAGCCTGAAGCAAGCCAAAGCCGATGCCACGCTGCTCTGGATCAAAGCGCAAGAGGACGCCGGTCTGGATGTGGTAGGCGATGGCGAGCAATCGCGTCAACACTTTGTGCATGGCTTCCTGGAGCAGGTCGAAGGCATTGACTTTGAAAACAAAGTGACCATGGGCATTCGCAACAACCGCTATGACGCGCAAGTGCCGCAAGTGATTGCCCCATTGCGCTTGAAAGGCCGCGTGCATGCATTTGAAGCGCAATTGGCACGTGCCCACACCAAGAAAAAATTGAAATTCACCTTGCCTGGCCCCATGACCATCGTGGACACCGTGGCCGATCGTTTTTACGGTGACAAAGTCAAGATGGCCATGGCCTTTGCTGAACTGTTGAACCAAGAAGCATTGGCGCTGCAAGCTGATGGCGTCGACATCGTTCAGTTTGACGAGCCCGCTTTCAATGTGTACATGGAAGAAGCCGCCGATTGGGGTGTCAAAGCTTTAGAGCGCGCGGCGCAGGGACTGACTTGCACCACGGCCGTTCACATTTGCTACGGCTATGGCATTCAGGCCAACATCGATTGGAAAAACTCATTGGGCCACGAGTGGCGTCAGTACGAAAAAGTTTTCCCCGCCTTGGCCAAGAGCAGCATTGATCAAGTGAGCTTGGAGTGCTTCCACTCGCACGTGCCCATGGATTTGATGGCTTTGCTGGAAGGCAAAGACGTGATGGTGGGTGTGATTGATGTGGCCAGCGAAGTGGTGGAGACGCCTGAAGAAGTGGCGGACACCATTGGTCGTGCGCTTCAGTTTGTGCCCAAGGCGCGCATCATTCCTTGTACCAATTGTGGTTTGGCGCCGATGAGCCGTGAAGTGGCCGAGAAGAAATTGCAAGCGCTGGCCGAAGGCGCACGCATTGCACGTGAGCGATATCGCTGAAATTCAATCAGCATGTTGCAACAAAAAAGGCCATCTCTCGATGGCCTTTTTCTTGCGTGAACGCTTTGAAATTACATGCGTTCAAAAATAGCGGCAATGCCTTGACCGCCGCCAATGCACATGGTCACCAAGGCATAGCGACCGTTGACGCGCTGCAACTCGTGTAAAGCTTTGACGGTAATCAACGCACCCGTGGCGCCAATGGGGTGGCCCAAAGAAATGCCAGAGCCGTTGGGGTTGACCTTGGCAGGGTCCAGACCCAAGTCGCGTGTGACGGCGCAGGCTTGCGCAGCAAAGGCTTCGTTGGCTTCAATCACGTCCAAATCATTGACTGTGAGGCCGGCTTTTTTCAAAGCCAACTGTGTTGCGGGTACAGGGCCAATGCCCATGTACTTGGGGTCAACGCCGGCGTGTGCGTAGGCAACCAAACGTGCCAAAGGCTTGGCACCGCGCGCTTTGGCGGCACCTGCCTCCATCAACACTACTGCCGCTGCAGCGTCGTTGATGCCCGATGCGTTGCCTGCTGTCACTGTGCCGTTTTCTTTGACGAACACGGGCTTGAGTTTGGCCAACTCTTCCACGGTGCAGCCAGGTCGGAAGTGTTCGTCGGTGTCATAGGCCACTTCGCCTTTGCGCGTCTTGAGCATGACCGGCATGATTTGGTCTTTGAAGTAGCCCGCTTGCGTGGCGCGCTCTGCGCGGTTGTGACTTTCAACGGCCAACTTGTCTTGGTCTTCGCGAGTGATGCCCCACTTGGTAGCAATGTTCTCGGCCGTCACGCCCATGTGAATGGTGTGGAAAGGGTCGTGCAAGGCGCCAACCATCATGTCGATCATTTTGGTATCGCCCATGCGGGCACCAAAGCGTGTGGCCAAACTGGCATAGGGCGCGCGGCTCATGTTTTCGGCGCCACCGCCAATGGCCACATCGGCGTCGCCCAACAAAATGGACTGGCTGGCTGAAATGATGGCTTGCAAGCCTGAACCGCACAGGCGGTTGACGTTGAAAGCGGGGGTGCCTTCTGCGCAACCGCCGTTGATGGCTGCAACGCGCGACAAGTACATGTCTTTGGGCTCGGTGTTGACCACGTGGCCAAACACCACATGACCCACATCTTTGCCATCGGTGTTGGCGCGTTTCAGCGCTTCGCGTACCACTTGTGCGCCCAACTCGGTGGGGGCAATGTCTTTCAGACTGCCACCAAAGGTACCAATGGCGGTGCGAACACCGCTAACAACAACAACTTCACGACTCATCTCAGTCTCCTTTGAATTGAATGGGGATCAGCCTCAAAGTTTGCCCATTCAAGGCTACAGGGGGCTGACACGGGGGCTTACGTGTTCAAGCGTCGCGCACGTCGCTAACAGGCTGGCTGCCAAAGTCGGGTCGCGCCATGTAATCGAGGATTCGCTTTGCGGCATCGGCTGGCGATGTGAGCATGCCCGTCGCTTTGAGCTGCTGGAAACCGTTTTGATCTGGGAAGTTTTCAGGGGCAGCACCGCGCAATTGCACTTGCATGTCGGTGTCAATCACGCCAGGGGCCAAAGAGGTGACTTTGGCACCATTGGGCTTGAGGGCTTCGTCCAGCGCCAAGCAACGGGTGAAATGGTCCATGCCGGCCTTGGCAGCGCAGTAGCCGGCTTGCGAGGCCATGGCGCGGCGACCAAGACCGGAAGAAATGTTGACCACCTTGCGGGGGACAGGCCAATTTTCAGTGGCGCCTAAAAACGCTGCACACAATTGCATCGGTGCTTCTAAACCCACGCGCAATGCCATGGCCAAATTGTGAGGATCGGCTTGACTGAGGGGTCCAATATGGGGAATGACCCCCGCGTTGTTGATCAGTGTGGCACTTTGAAAAGGGTGGGCAGTTTGTTTCTCAAGCCAAGCTTTCAGCGCCAAACTGGCCGTGGCGCCATCGGCCAAGTCATGGGTCCATTGCGCTAGGTGCGCGCCCGTCTGTTGGGCCTTGGCTGTCAAGCTGGCTTGTTGATTGCGAGAGATGCAAATGAGGGTGTTGCCAGCTTGCAGCAATTGTTCTGCAATGGCCAAGCCCATGCCGCGAGAGCCACCCGTGAGGATGTAGAGATGTTGTGTCATGTTGAAAAAGCCTTGTTAGAACGGAACGGCAATTTCAAATGATAGCCATTCTTGTGTGAGTGGGTGATGGAACTGCAATTGGCGTGCATGCAGCAGCAGCCTTGGGGCGCGTGCACAAACTTCGGGGCTGGCGTAGAGCGTATCCCCCAAAATGGCATGACCCAAGGCCATCATGTGTAAACGCAATTGATGTGTTCGGCCGGTGATGGGATGAAGTTCGACACGTGTTGCCCCTTCGATCACGGGGCCGGCCTTGCGACGCCAATGGGTCTGACTGGGTTTGCCGTGTATCCAATCGACTTTGCTTTTAGGGCGGTTGGGCCAATCGATCAAGAGGGGCAATTGAATGTCCTGCCAGCCTTCTGGTGAAGTTGCATTGGACAGATCCTCGGGTGGGCTGCCATCGACCACGGCTTCGTACATTTTGTGCACCTTGCGCTCTGCAAAGGCTTGGCTCAGCATGCGCTGCACCTCCGGCCCGCGCGCCACCACCACCAGTCCTGAGGTGGCCATGTCCAGCCGGTGAACCGTGAGGGCATCGGGCCACACACTTTGAGCACGGGCGATCAGGCAGTCTTGCTTGTCGTCACCGCGTCCCGGCACGCTCAGAAGCCCCGAGGGTTTGTTGAGCACCGCCAAATGCGCATCGGAATAGACCACATCGAGGTTCATGCCTCAAAGATAACGCCAAAAAGTGCCATTTGCAGCCGCGAAAGCCTTTGAATTTTGAAGGCGGGTCAGATCAGGCGACAATCTAGGGTTTTCTGACTCACCCATTGACCGCTATGTCTGATTTTGAAGTTCGATTTGCCACCAAGAATGAAGCCGCCGCTGTGGCGCAATTGCATTGGATTGCCAGCCGTGCAGCTTACGCTGGGCAGGTACCCGAGGCGCATTGGGACGCCACACCCATGGCCAAGCGTGTTTCCTATTGGAAGGAGGCGATCGAGTACGGCGAACCTCAAGTGATGGTGGCGCTGGAAGGCGGCAGCATTGTGGGCTTTGTCGGCTTTGACCGCTCGCGCGACCCCAAATCCAAAAACACCATGGGTGAGATTTGGGCCATTTACGCAGACCCCGATCGTTTGGGTGAGGGCGTCGGCTTGGCGCTTTGGGACGCAGCCCGCGAAGGTCTGCTGGACGAAGATTGCACCGATGTCAGCATCTGGGTGCCTTTGCTGAACGAGCGCACGGTGCGTTTCCATGAATTGGCAGGCTTCAAGCGCGAGATGAACACCGCACGCACCGTTCCCATTGGCAGCGTGAAGGTTGAAGAAGTGCGCATGAAGCGTTCTTTGGCTTAAGCCAGTCATCGCGATTGAATTGAGTCAAGACACGTCAAAAGCAGCAAGCAGCATGAGAATCCTGTTGGCGCCGATGGAAGGGCTGTTGGACCACAGCCTTCGCGATACGCTGACGCGTGTGGGCGGCATTGACTTGTGCGTGTCTGAATTCATCCGTGTTACGGATGCCGTACTCCCCAAGCGTGCGTTTTACCGAGTTGTGCCTGAACTGCTCAACAACGGAAAAACAGTGGCGGGTGTGCCCGTTAAAGCCCAACTGTTGGGCTCAGATCCACAGGTGTTGGCTGAGAACGCAGCGCGTTTGGCCAAGCTTCATCCTGCGGGCATCGATTTGAATTTTGGTTGCCCTGCCAAAACAGTCAACCGGCATCGGGGTGGGGCGGTGTTGTTGGACGAGCCCGAACTGATTGGTCAAATTGTGGCTGCGGTGCGACGCGCTGTGCCCGCCAATGTGCCGGTGTCTGCCAAGATGCGTTTGGGTTTCAACGACGATTCCCGCGCCGAAGATTGTGCACAAGCCATTGAGGGAGCAGGTGCGGATGAGTTGGTGGTGCATGCGCGAACCAAGGCCCATGGTTACAGGCCTCCCGCTTATTGGGATCGCATTGCGGATGTGCGTCAGTGCGTCAAATTGCCCATGGTGGCCAATGGTGAAATTTGGACCGTGGCCGATGCCGTGCGTTGCCGAGAAGTGACCGGTTGCCAAGATTTGATGATTGGTCGCGGCATGATCAACAACCCTGGCTTGGCGTTGGAGATCAAGTACCACGATGCGCAAACGAAGGGGCTGACATTGGCCAACATGCCGCAGTCGTTTTCGTGGGAACAGCTGTGGCCTTTGCTCAGTGTTTTCTGGCATCGAATGAGTTTGCATGTGGCGCCGCGCCATCGTGCAGGCCGTTTAAAGCAGTGGCTCAATTATTTGCGCCGGCACTATCCAGAAGCGCAACAAGCTTTTGACACTCTTCGATTGGTTCATGATCCCCAAGTGATGCAGGCTTGGTTGCAGCACTTGCCTGCGACCTACGCTTCAGCAAGTGCGGCTGCTAGTGAAGCCGCAATCTCGTATGAATCTGCTGAAGCGCTCAAGACGCTCGTTGCGCTTTAACTTCAGTCAACAATTCTTGTAAATGGGTCAACAACTGCGCACTGGCGTTCAGCGCGGCTGATTGTTCTTTATTAAGTTGAATGTGTTTACACAATAATTCGGTTTGGACAATTTCAGCCACCAACTGATCATGGCAGAACACAGGTGCAAAGCCTTTGAGTTGGTGCCAAATTTTTTGAAGATGTGCAAAGTTCTGGGTTTCAATGGCGGAGGCGATGCGTGGCACTTCTGTTTCAAGCGTGCTTTCCAGTGTGCCCAGAAGTTGCTGTGCATTGCTGACGTCCCCCAGATAGTCAATGGCCTTGGCCATGGACAAAAAAACAGCTTGGCTCATAGGGGGCCGTGCAACAAAGCTTCCAAACCACCATCGGGCTCAAAACGTTTGTTTCGATATTGCAGTCGGGTTGGACCCGGCAGGGCTTTGTGGGCAACAGGGTGCCGAGGGTCGCCTGGATAGCAAATCACGCGCATACCGTCTTGGTCAAATGGCTCGGGCATGATGACGGGCGGCTTGCGTTGGGCGGCCTCTGTCATGACATGCTCTACGGAGTTGAACAAGCACAAATGTGAGAGGCTCATGATTTGCGGGGGCGCCAACACAATCTCTCCTTGCCAGTATTGAACAAGGGCATTGCGCGGTGTGGTCCACAAAATTTCGGTGGTTTCATGGTTGTCGTGAACAGCTGTTTGCGCAAGCGGTGCCCGCGCTAAAAAGAAGCGCGTATCAAAGCGCTTGGACATCAAGGAAGGCATGCGCGGGGTAATCCAACGTGACCAGGCTTGCAGGTCTGAAGCTTGAAGTTGCAGTCCGCATTCCTCTTGAGCTTCACGCAATGCGGCCACAAACAAACTGGCCGCATGATCTACGCTGATATCGGATTCTCCCAATTGCGCATGCAAGCTGGCTGCATCTTTTTGTAAAGCGGCCAAAGCTGTGGGTGAACCGTCTGCCTCGTCACGTTTCCCACCCGGAAACACAAAGGCACCGCCCAAGTCTTTGGAGTCTGTGTGCCTTTTGAGCAACAAGACCTCCATACCGGCGTCGCCCTCGCGCAGCATGAGCACAGTAGCGGCGTCGCGGGGTGGGGTGTCAACGATGTGCGATGTGATTTCCATAGGGGTCCATACTTTGCGGTCCATTGTCTACATGCGGACAACTGTCAATCTGGTAACACTTGCCATGGAGGCCATGGTTTAAAGTGCCATCATCACAAGGCTATCAGATTGAGGAATCCAAATGAGCATTGATTTTCACGGACGTGTCGCCATTGTCACAGGTGCCGGTGGCGGGTTGGGCAAACAACATGCTTTGGCCCTGGCCAAGCGCGGTGCCAAGGTGCTGGTGAACGACCTGGGCGGCAACGTTCACGGCGAAGGTGGCTCGGTCAGTGCTGCGCAGGCCGTGGTGGACGAAATTATCAAAGCGGGAGGCGAGGCCATTGCCAATGGTGCTTCTGTGACCGACTACGAAGCCGTGCAGGGTATGGTCAAGCAGGCCATGGACAAGTGGGGGCGTGTGGACATTTTGGTCAACAACGCTGGTATCTTGCGGGACAAAAGCTTTTCCAAAATGGACATCGCCGATTTTCGCTTGGTGATGGAAGTGCACGTAATGGGCGCCGTGCATTGCACCAAAGCAGTTTGGCCCATCATGCAAGCGCAAAACTATGGCCGTGTCATCATGACCACGTCTTCCAGCGGTTTGTATGGCAACTTTGGCCAGTCCAATTATGGTGCTGCCAAGATGGCCTTGGCCGGCATGATGCAAACATTGTCCATCGAGGGTGAGAAGTACAACATTCGTGTCAACTCCCTAGCGCCCACTGCGGCCACGCGCATGACAGAAGGTCTGATGCCAGAAGCCGTGCTCAAAGCCTTGGAGCCACAAGCCGTTGTGCCTGCCATGCTGGTGATGGCATGCGAAGATGCGCCCAATCGCACCATCATGTGTGCCGGTGCTGGCAGCTTTGAAGTGGCCAACATCACGCTCACGCAAGGCGTGCATTTGGGTGTGTCAGACGACACACCAGAACAATTGTTGGCGGCCATGTCTCAGGTGACTGACCGTACTGGTGAATTGGTGCCTGGTTCGGGTTCGGGGCAGGGCTCGCTGGAAGTGGGCAAGGCCATGGCCGCCCACAAAAGCTAAATAGTTAGCACCACGGGCGTGTGGTCACTGGGTCGCTCATTTTTGCGCGGCACTTTGTCGATCACACACGCAGTGGCTTGTGCTTTCAAAGCATCGGTCACCAAAATGTGATCGATTCGCAGGCCTCTGTTTCTGCGGAAACCAAAGTCGCGGTAGTCCCACCAGCTGTAGCTTTTTTCGGGTTGCTCAAACAATCTGAAGCTGTCGTGCAAGCCCAAGCCAATCAGCCCATTCAAATGCGCACGCTCTTCGGGCGTGCAATGAATGGTGCCTGCCAAGGCCACAGGATCCCATACATCTAAATCGTCAAAGGTGATGTTGTAGTCGCCCATGAGAGCCAGCTTGGGGTACTGGGTCATCTGTTGCTGGACCCATGTTTTGAGGGCCTCTAGCCAACGCATTTTGTAAACAAATTTGTCGCTGTCGGGCGCTTGGCCATTGGGAAAATACCCGCCTATCACGCGCACATCACCAAAGGTGCCCGCAATGACACGCGACATGTCATCCTCAAAACCTGGAATGTTTTTGACCACATCTATCGCAGGTGTGCGAGAAATGAGCGCCACACCGTTGTAGGTTTTTTGGCCAAACCACTGTGCGTGATAGCCGGCTTCTGCAAAGGCTTGATGCGGAAACTTGTCATCCGTCATCTTCAATTCTTGCAAAGCCAACACATCAATGGCTTGGTCTGCGCCCAAGGCTTCTTGTGCTTTGAGCCAATCAATCACCTGCGGCAAGCGCACGGTGAGTGAGTTGACATTCCAGGTGGCAATTTTCATATTTTTAAATGTGCAGCATGGCCAATGCGCCAATGGCAACGCCCACTGCGCCCATGCCATACATCGCCACTTCGAGCCATTTTTTGCGCGTCATGAGGGCAATGGCGGCCATGGCAATGGCCACTTGCAGCGCGGTGGTGGCTTGGGCCCAACGATGGTGCAAATGCATTTCGTTTTCAGACTTGTCGTCCCAAGCTTTGGCTTCGGCTTCTAATTTTTCTGCGCCTTGTTTGATCTCTGCTTTTTCAGATTTGTAGCGCTTGATTTCGTCTTGGTAAAACTCTTTTTTGGCAGCGGGTGCCAGTTCAATGGCCAGTTCGCTCAAGTTTTGTTTGGAGCTCTTGGCTTGGTAGTAGTTCCATTGATTAGAAGCTTCTGTCTTTTTGATCGCGGCATTGTTCTTGAACAAACCGGCATTGGCTTGTGTGGCACCGCCCATGTAAGAGAAGATGGCGCCCACCGTGGCAATGATGGCGGTGAACATGGCAATCGAATTGGTGTGACTGCCGCCTTGCTCTGCATGACCTTGCGTGGCGTGTTCAATTTCGTGATCGTGGGGGCCGTGTACGTGAAAGCCGTGACCTGACATGGGTGATGACTCCAAAAATTCAGAGGGTTTGACGATAAGTGACGAAGCTGTATTTCAAGCCTGTCGAGGAAACATGTGATTCGCGTGACACTTCGTGCCAAGTCGACCCGAGCGTAGGCGCGAAGGCATCGCCTTCAAAGGTGGCATCAATCTCGGTGACCACCGCCTCTTCGGCGATGGCGGCAGCTTGCGCATAAATTTCTGCGCCGCCCATCACCCACAAATCTTTGCCTTCTGGGCAGTGCGCCAAGGCCAAGCTCAAACCTTCTTCCAAAGAATGAACCACCAAAGCGCCTTCAGCGTGCCAATTGAGTTGGCGTGTGATGACCAAGTTGGCACGACCTGGCAGCGGTCTGAATTTTGCAGGGATGGACTCCCAAGTTTTGCGTCCCATCAACACGGGGCAACCGAGTGTGGTGCGTTTGAAATGCGCCAAATCTTCTGGCAAGTGCCAAGGCATTTGGTTGTTGAGGCCAATGACTCCGTTGGCCGCGCGCGCATAAATCAGCTTGAGCTTCATCAAACCGCCACGGGTGCTTTGATGGCTTCGTGACACTGATAGTCGAGCACTTCAAAGTCTTCGTATTGGTAGTCAAAAATCGAAGCAGGTTTGCGCTTGATGTTCAAGGTGGGGTAAGGGAATGGCGTGCGGCTCAGTTGCAAAGCCACTTGGTCTTTGTGATTGCTGTAAATGTGGCAATCGCCACCTGTCCAAATGAAATCGCCAACGTCCAAATCACATTGCTGCGCCACCATGTGCGTGAGCAACGCGTAACTGGCAATGTTGAAGGGCACACCCAAGAAGATGTCGGCGCTGCGTTGATACAACTGACAGCTCAGTTTGCCTTTCCCACCGGGTGTTTGCGCGGGGGCCACATAAAACTGAAAAAATGCATGGCAGGGCATGAGGGCCATCTTGGACAACTCAGCCACGTTCCATGCGCTCACAATGATGCGGCGTGAATCGGGGTTGGTTTTGAGGGTGCGAATCACCTCTTCAATTTGGTCAATGTGGCCGCCATCGGGCGTGGGCCAGCTGCGCCATTGCACGCCGTAAACGGGACCTAGATCGCCGTCTTCTCGTGCCCATTCATCCCAAATGGTGACGCCTCGTTCACGCAGCCAGTTGTTGTTGCTAGAGCCCGTGAGAAACCACAAGAGCTCTTGGATGATGGAGCGCAAGTGCACTTTTTTGGTGGTGACCAGGGGAAAGCCTTCGTTCAAATCAAAGCGCATTTGGTGGCCAAAGACACTGGTGGTCCCTGTGCCGGTGCGATCAGCCTTGAAAACGCCATGCTCGTTCACA
>CANGCI010000069.1 GCA_947451995.1 Comamonadaceae bacterium
AGCGCTGCGCCAACTGGCCGCAAAAGCACTGGACATCGATGTGTTGGCGATTGACCAACTGCAAGTGTTCAAACGCAGCTTCGACGCACGCAAAGCCGATTTGTTGGCCGTGTTCATTGTCGACATCACTTTGAAAGACCCCGCGGCTGAGGACTCGCTGCTCAAGCAGTTTTCTGGCAACCCTCACATTCAGGCCACGCCCAACATGACTTGGCAGGCGCCTTGTCATGCGCCCGCCAACTTTGGTTTGGTAGAAGGCGAAAGACCCGTGGTGGTGGGCTTTGGCCCATGCGGTATTTTTGCAGCCTTGAGCTTGGCCCAAATGGGTTTCAAGCCCATCGTCATTGAACGCGGCAGCCCCGTGCGTCAACGCACCAAAGACACCTGGGGACTGTGGCGCAAAAAGAATTTGATTCCCGAGAGCAATGTGCAGTTTGGCGAAGGCGGCGCTGGCACCTTCTCCGACGGCAAGCTTTACAGCCAAATCAAAGACCCGCGCCATTTAGGCCGCAAGGTCATGAACGAATTTGTGCAAGCGGGTGCACCTAGCGACATTTTGTTTGCAGCACACCCTCACATCGGCACCTTCAAGTTGGTCAAAGTGGTCGAAAACTTGCGTGAGCAAATCATTGCCATGGGCGGTGAAGTGCGGTTTGAGCAACGCGTGGTCGACATCGACATTGAAACCACTGCGGCAGGCCGTCAAGTGACAGGTTTGCACATGGAAGATCGCAACACAGGCGCGCGAACGCATGTGGCCACGAAACATGTGGTGCTCGCTTTGGGTCACAGCTCGCGCGACACCTTCACCTTGCTCTACGAGCGCGGTGTGTACATGGAAGCCAAAGCTTTCTCGGTCGGTGTGCGCATTGAACATCCACAAAGCGTGATCGATGCAGCGCGTTGGGGCCGTCACGCGGGCCATCCTTTGCTGGGTGCCGCCGATTACAAGCTGGTGCACCATGCGCAAAACGGTCGTGCGGTTTACAGCTTTTGCATGTGCCCCGGCGGCACGGTGGTGGCCGCCACCAGCGAACCTGGCCGTGTCGTCACCAACGGCATGAGCCAATACTCACGCAACGAGCGCAACGCCAACGCCGGCATGGTGGTGGCCATCGATCCAGAAGATTACCCACTGGATGTCGCTGCATGGCAAGCCGCCTTTGGTGAAGCCGATGGTTTGAAATGGGCCCTGCAAGCGCAAGCGATGGCTCAGCAATCGCCCAAGGCTTATCACCCGCTGTCGGGCATTGTGTTTCAACGTCTGTTGGAATCTAAAGCCTTTGTGGCAGGCGGTGAAAATTACACCGCGCCCGGTCAATTGGTCGGCGACTTCTTGGAAGCGCGGGCGTCCAAAGATTTTGGTGCAGTGCAGCCTTCCTACAAACCGGGCGTGAGCTTGGGCGATTTGTCACAAGTGCTGCCCGCATTTGCCGTGCAAGCCATGCGTGAAGCGCTGCCGGTATTTGGTCGCAAGATCAAAGGCTACGACATGCAAGATGCCGTGTTAACCGGCGTAGAAACACGCACGTCATCGCCCCTCAAAATGGCACGGGGTGAGAACTTTCAAAGTTTGAACACCCTGGGCCTGTATCCGGCTGGTGAAGGCGCCAGTTATGCCGGCGGCATTTTGTCGGCAGGTGTGGATGGCATTAAAGTCGCAGAAGCTCTGGCCCTTCACCTCACAGAAAGTTCAACATGCAAAGCTTAAGCACAGGGTCCCATCGACATCCCATGTTACTGAGTGCCATGGTCTTGTTTGGTTTGATTCAAACGGCACAAGCGCAAGATGCATCGAATGCAGAAACCGATGCCAGCTGGACCTTTAAATTGACGCCTTCTTTTTACACCACTCAGCATGAAACCAATGCGGTCGATGTGAACTTAAGAGGCAACCTGGACAATCACACCACCTGGATCGGCCAATATGTTCGCGGCAACGAGTACCAACAAACCCGCTGGGGCTACGAATACGCTGCCAATTTCGCTTGGGGACAAATAGTGCCCTCTTTGCAATTGGCCACCAAAGGATTTGCGGGTGCTTCCGTCAATTTTCAAATTGGCGGTCCCACTTACCTGATCACAGGACTGGGTCGAACCAATCTCAAAGACTATTACAACTTGACCTTTGACCCCAATGATTCCTACGTCATCGGACTGGGCACCAAACTGATCAAAAACCATACCTTGAATGTGTTCACTGTCAAAGACAATCGGTTGAACACAGGTCAAACCGTGACGCATGGCAATTGGCGTTGGCAAATTTCAAGCACGCAGCGCTTGGTCATCGATGTGTCGCACAAATCTGGCAGGCTGACCGCTGACGCTGCACCGATCAAAGGCAATGCCATTTCAATCAGCTACGACCAAGGCCCCCATTTCATCAAGTGGGCCAAGGAACAAAAAGTTAATTTCTCAGACCACGATCAACAGCGCATTTCCGCAGGCATCCGTTTCTAAGCACGAATCTCATGAACCATTTTCTGCCACCTTCAAAGTTTTCGATCTTCATCCTGTGTCTGGCATTGCATGCCAGCCATGCTTTTGCTGCAAGGCCCCTCAACACTGACGATGCCAACGTCGTGGACCCGCAAAGTTGTCAAGATGAAAGCTGGATCAAGCAATCCAAAAGCAACATTGAGCGCTGGATTGTGCCTGGCTGTAATTTCTTTGGTGATACTGAAATTTCTGTTGGCGCCAATTTTCAATCCAACACAGGCTTGCCCAGCAGCCAATTTCATTTGATGCAAGCCAAGAAGCGTTGGCGTGTCTTAGAACCAGGCGACTGGGGAATTTCAAGCACATTGGGCACACTCAAGCAATCAGGCCTCGCTTCAAGTGAAACAACCAACGATGTGTATTTGAATGTGCCTATCACCTGGTCTCTGGGCCAAGACCGTTTTGCACATCTCAATGTGGGTTGGGTCAAGCACCAAGCGCAGGGCTATGGCGCCAAAACGTGGGGCATGGCCATTGAGCAGCCCTTCAACCAACTCGTTGTGGGCATCCTCGAAACCTATGGTGAAGAAAAACAAAGCACCAAATACCAAGTCGGCCTGCGGTTTTGGATCATTCCACAACGCGTTCAGATTGACACCACGGTGGGCAATGTTTGGAGCAGTGCGTCTAATCCAGGACAGCGTTGGATGTCGGTCGGCTTGCGCTTGCTGTCACCGCCTCTGTATTGATGTGCGCAACTTAAAGACGTTTGAACAAGACATGGGCTTCTAAGCCCTGCCCTGTTTCTGCATTTTTCAACCAAAACTGCGCGCCCAACAATTCTGCATAGCGCGTCACAATGGACAAACCCAAGCCCATGCCCAAATTAGAACCACTGGCATTGGCACCTTGCACGCCCCGTTGCAGTATGTTGTGAATGTCTTCCAATGGAATGCCGGGACCATTGTCCAACACCACCATCTCAACGCCTTCTGCGTGAGTTTGGAGCGCCACTGTCACCTCCTGGATTGCGGAATTGAGGGGCTTACCGTAGCGCATGGCATTGTCTAAGAGGTTGCTCAGCAAGCCTTCGACCAAAGCCTTGTTGGCCACGATGACACAAGCCGATTCCACCCCCATGGCACCCAAGTCCATCTTCTGATCATTGGCCTGCGCTGATCGTTGGAGAATGGCAGAAGCAATCACCTCATCCAATGCCACAGGCTCGGTTTTCATCTCAATACCGGCTTCATTGGCAATGGCCAAAGCCAGCAATTGATCGGTCAAGTGACTGGCGCGAATGCTGCTGTCGCGAATTTTGAGCAACTGCGATTGGAGCTGTTCGGGTTGTGAGCTTTGCAAACCGTATTCAGCCAAAGCCCGAATGCCTGCCAAGGGCGTTCGGAGCTCATGCGCCACATTGCCCGTGAATTCTTTCTGCGCGTTTAAACCCGCTTCAATTCGCTGCAACAACGCGTTCACAACGTCATTCAAATTTTGAATGTCAATGGTATTGGCTTTAACGCGCATGGGTGACAAATCAGAGCCATCGCGCGTCTCCACCACGCGCATCAACTCTGCAAGAGGTTTCAAGTCTTGTCCAATGACCCAGCGCAGCCAAGCACCAATCAAGATCAGTAAAAGCACCTCGGGAATCACAGAGTAAGCGAAAAGTTTTTCTAACAGTCGGGTTCTGCTCATGGCAGTCTGTGCCACAACCACTGAAAAAATTTCAGGTTGTGTCTGTTGCAACACAACGGCACGCATGTTGTTGCCTTGAAAGACGATGTTTTCAAACTCAATGGCATTGGCATTTTTTTGCCCAACAGAAGGCGTTGTCAGACCTGGATGGCCCGCAATCAAACTGCCGTCTTCTCTGAACAAGGCAAATGCCACCACTTCGCTTTGGTCAAACAACAAGCTTTGCAGTTCAGCAGGCGTCATGTTGACATCCAAGCCCGTGCTTTGTCCTGCTTTTAATTTCACATGGTTGGCCACCATGTAGGCATCGTCTAACAAAGATCGGTCAAAGGCTTGTTGCACAAAATAATTGGCAATGCCTGCCGACAACACCGTTCCCAATAGCCAAACAACGCCCAGGGGCCACAGCACATGGCGCAGCAACCTGTATTTGAGGGATGACTTGACCTCAAAGTCCACCAAGTCTTGCAATCTACTCATGTCGCCTCCTCTAGCACATAGCCAATGCCGCGCATGGTGCGAATGACAGCCCCTGTGCCCTCCAACTTGCGTCTCAAGCGAGAGATGAAAGTTTCGAGTGCGTTGTCGCCCAGAGATTCATCAAACGAAGACAATTTGTCGGACAAATTCCGCTTGTTGATCACGCGGCCAGGGGGACTCATCAGTTCCCATAGCACCTCAAATTCCCGTGCAGGCAATTGAAGGGCCTCATCGCCACATGAAAACCGCTTTTGCAAACGGTTGAGTTTGAGTTGCCCGACCTGCGTTAAATCATCTGCCCCTTGACTTCGCCTCAGTACAGCCCTCAGCCTTGCCTCCACCTCGTTCAATTCAAAAGGTTTGCCAAGGTAATCATCAGCGCCTGCGTCCAAGCCTGCGATTCGCTCTTCAGTTCGATTTCTGGCCGACAAGACCAAGACGGGTGTGCGGTCGCCCTTGGCGCGCATTTTTTGCAACAAGCTAAGCCCACTCAGCATGGGCGCGTTGGGCCTGTCTGTGGCTGGCAAGTTCAAATCCAACAAGATCCCATCGAATTGCTGAACAGCCCACAAATGATCCGCGGTGGCCATGTCTCCCGCGGTGTCAACGCGATTGCCAGTGTCTTGCAGCTTCTGGCACATCACATTTCGCAATGTGGGGTCGTCTTCAATCAGAAGAATTCGCATGGTTCAAGGCTGTGAAAATGACCTTTGGTCAGGTCGTGGTCAGGTCGTATCGCGGATAAACAAGTCATGAGCATACGACAGTTATTACTTTCCGCCGTTTGTCTGACCAACTTCGGATTATCAGCACAAACCTTGCCCCCTGCTGAGCCAGGCAAGGCCAGCATCCTGACCTTGGGTCAAACCTTAGAAGCCGCCAAGCTGAACGGTGCTGCCAAACTTTCACAACAAGATTTGGCGGCGGCACGGTCCGATGTGTTAACGGCGGACAGAGCTCCCTTGCCCACTTTTTCTGCCAAGGCCAGTGCCTCGGATGCCGGCAATGGAACAGCCTTGACCGCTGGCAGTGCGCCTCGCAAAACGGACAAATCTTGGGGTCTTGATTGGACCTTTGAACGGGGCGGCAAGCGAAGCCATCGAACAGAAGCAGCGCAATTGATCGCCCAAGCGGCCGAAGCCGAATTGACGGAAACGCAACTGCAGCAACAACTTCTGGCCAAAGATTTGTTTTTTGATGTGCTCACAGCCCAAGAAAAAACACAACACCTGAAAGCCATCGCATTGGCAGCCGAAGCCACCGCCAGCACGGCCAAAGTGCGGCATCAGGCTGGCGATTTGTCTGCACAGGACATGATGCGCGTTGAAATTGAAAGTGAACGTGCAGCGGCAGACTACCGCAAATCTTTGTTAGAGGAAAAAAGAGCCAGCCACGTTTTGGCGCAAACCCTGGGCATGAGCGCGGCGCAAGCCTTAACGGTCAAATCAGATTGGCCTCATCTCTCCAATTTGCCTCTTGAACAAACCCAATCTTTGGACGACTGGACTGCCAGCAGATCGGATGTGAAGGCTGCATTACTCCGCATGCAAGCATCCCAAGCTCTGCTTGAAAATGCCAAAGCACTGGGAAAAATTGACCCCACCATTGGTCTGTCTATCGACAGCAATCCCGGTACTACCAAACGTCTGACCGAGCTCAGGGTTCAGTTTCCACTGCAAGCCAGCAGCACCTACGACGGCGAAATTGGCCGTGCCACAGCCCAATACTTCCAAGCTCAGACCCAATGGGAGCAAGCCAAACTGAACGCGCAATCAGACTGGCAAACCATGCGTGAAGCCCATGCGGCATCCATGACACGTCAAAAAATCTATGCGCAAGAGATCGTGCCACGGGCACAAAAAGTGTCCGCCCAAGCTGAAATGGCGTATGCCAAAGGCGCCATCCCTTTGGTCGACCTGCTCGATGCCCGACGCACCCTGAAAACCTCCCTGATTGAGGCCTTGGATGTCCAAGCAGAACATGCCAAGACTTCAATCGCTTTACAGCTTCGCGCACCCAAACTTTAAGTTTGAGTGCCCCCCTTCATTGACCGATGTGTGATTGACGTGAAAAAAATTATTCTTCCCCTTGTGTTCTCCGGCATTTTGATGGCCTGCTCCGAAGCCCCTGCACCTAAAACAGCAGAACCTCAACCCATCTTGCAAAACGGCCAGTTGCGTTTCCCAGAAAGCAACTCTCAATTGAGCTTGTTGGCCACCACCCCAGCAAAACCCGCAGAAGACATTGCGATTGATTTGCCAGCGCACTTGGTCTGGAATGAAGATCACACCCAACGCATCTATGCGCCTTTAACGGGGCGTGTAGCAGCCATCCACACCGACCTGGGCAAATCCGTGCGCAAAGGTGACCCTTTGCTTTCCTTGCTTTCACCAGAATTTGGCGCAGCGCAGGCCGATGCATCCAAAGCCATGGCAGATTTCCGATTTGCGGACAAAAACTACCTGAGGCAAAAAGAATTGCACGATGCAGGCATCGTCGCTCGCAAAGATTTTGAACAAGCTGAAGCCGATGTGATGCGGGCCAAAGCAGAAGCGGATCGCGCGCTCAGCCGCATCAATGTGTACGGCAGCCACAGCATGGTCAACCAGAAGTTGGTGCTCTCCAGTGACTTGGCCGGCATTGTGGTGGAGAAAAATGTCAATCCAGGTCAAGAGTTACGCCCTGAGCAATTCGGCCCTGGCGCGTTGGCGCTGTTCGTGATCTCTGACCCTGGCAGTTTGTGGGTGCAAATTGATGCGCAAGAAGCAGATGTCAGTGCACTCAAGCCCGGCGCAAGTTTTGACTTGAACGTCGCTGCTTTGGGCGATCAAAAGTTCAAAGGTCGCGTCGTTGCAAGTGCCGATGTGATTGACCCCAACACCCGTACCATCAAAGTGCGCGGCTTGATTGACAACCCTAAGCGCATTTTGAAAGCAGAAATGCTAGGCACAGCCCGCATCAATCGCAGCTTGGGCAAAGGTTTGGCAGTCCCTGCCAGTGCTGTGCTGTTGCGCGGCACCCAGCACTGGGTCTTTGTTAAAAAAGGCGCAGACACTTTCGAGCCGAGGGTGGTCAAACTCAGCTATGAAGGCAGTCAAGTGTCGATCATCGCCAGCGGCATTGAACCCAACGAAGAAGTGGTCAGCCAAAACAGTCTGCTGTTGGCTCGAGAATTCCGAATTGCAGAAGACGCGGCCAAAAACACGGCCAGCTTGAACGGAAAGTCGGCTGAGTCCAAATGAGAAAATTAATTCATTACGCCTTGCACCAGCCCCTGTTCATTGTGCTGGGCACCGTGCTCTTTGCCATGGCAGGCTTGTTTGCATTTAAGACACTGTCCGTAGAAGCCTTTCCTGATGTCACCGACACCCAAGTGACGGTGATTGCACTCTATCCAGGCCGCGCTGCCGAGGAAGTCGAAAAGCAAGTCACTTTGCCAATTGAGGTCGCTTTGTCGGGCGTCCCCAATTCCATTCGGATGTTTTCGCATACGCAGTTTGGCTTGTCCTTTACCGTCATCACGTATGACGACAAGGCAGATGTGAATTTGGTTCGCCAACAAGTCAATGAGCGCCTGAGGGGTGTCGATTTACCCCAAGGCGTTGAAGCCAACATTGCACCCAACGCCACCCCGGTAGGTGAGGTGATGCGATACCGCCTGAGAGGCGATGGCAAAACCACGTCAGAACTTCGAACCTTGCAAGATTGGGTGGTGGAGCGCGCCATTCGACAAGTTCCCGGTGTAGCCGACGTGGTAGCCATGGGCGGCTTTATCAAGCAATATGAAGTGCAACCCGACTTGGACAAACTGCGCGCTTACAAACTCAGCTTTCAAAATTTGCTAGACGCCCTGGGCCGAGGCAATGCCAATGCGGGTGGCAGTTATGTATCGCAAGGGTCGCAACAATTTGCCATTCGTGGCATTGGTCTGCTGCGCTCTGCTGAGGACATTGGCCAAATTGTTGTGACTTCGCGCAATGGCACCCCCATCTTGATTCGTGACATTGCACAAATCAAAGTGGGCGCTGTACCCCGACTCGGCACGGTGGGTCAGGACATGGATGACGACATCGTGACCGGCATCATCGTGATGCGCAAAGGCGAAAACCCCAGCGAAGTTCTCAAAGGCATCAAAGTCAAAGTGGACGAACTCAACAACCGCAGCTTGCCCAAAGGCGTGCAAATCGTGCCTTTCTACGACCGCACTTGGCTGATGGACAAAACGCTGTCCACAGTGTTCAAGAATTTGGTGGAGGGCGCATTGTTGGTGTCACTGGTGCTGTACCTCTTTTTGTCCAACTTGCGAGCCAGTTTGGCCGTGGTCTTGGTCATCCCCTTGGCCTTGCTGTCCACCTTCCTGGGTCTCAAAATCATGGGCGTTCCTGCCAACTTATTGAGCTTGGGCGCCATGGACTTTGGCATCATTGTGGACGGTGCGGTGATCGTGGTGGAAAACATCATGCACCGCTTGGCTGAAAACAAAGAGGACATGACCGAGAGCGAACGCCGAGAGGTCATCATTGATGCCACCAACGAGGTGGGACGCCCCACCTTGTTCTCGATGCTCATCATCATTGCAGCGCACATTCCTATTTTTGCGTTGCAACGCCATGAAGGTCGGATCTTTCAACCCATGGCACTGTCGGTGACCACGGCTTTGGTGGGTTCATTGATTTTTTCTCTGACCTTGGTGCCATTGCTGACCTATTGGATGCTGCGGAAAAAACTGCCCCATGGCGACAACAAATTGGTGGCCAGCGCCAAGAACTTCTACAAACCCATCTTGGCCTGGGCCTTGACGCACCGAAGCAAAGTGGTGGCCATTGCACTGTCCTTGTTTGCGGTGGCCATCTTGGCTGCCTCGCGCTTGGGCTCAGAATTTTTACCAGAGCTCAACGAAGGCACGATCTGGGTGAATGTACGCTTGCCTTCTAGCGTTTCCAACAACGAAGCCACGCGCATCTTGCGAGATGTGCGTCTGGCCTTGTTGAAAGTGCCAGAAGTTCGCACCACGGTTTCAAAAGCGGGCCAACCCGAAGATGGCACCGACCCCAAAACCATCAGCATGGCTGAAGTCTTTGTCGACGTGAAACCACCTGAAGAATGGCGAAAAGGCCTGACCAAAGAGCAACTGATCGAAGAAATGGACCGTGCGGTGTCGGCCCTGCCCGGTATGGAGCCTTCTTTCTCGCAACCCATTCGCGACAACGTGCTCGAATCAATTTCACAAATTGACGGTCAAATTGTGATCAAGGTAGCTGGCGATGATTTGGTGGCCTTGAAACAATTGACCGAAGCCATTGAACGCGAGATCAAGCAAGTTCAAGGCGTGTACCGCGCCGAGATTGACCGCGCAGGTGACCTGCCCCAATTGGTGATCGACATCAACCGTGAACGCGCTGCGCGCTATGGCTTGAACGTGAGTGACGTTCAGGATGTGATTGAGACGGCATTGGCTGGCAAGTCCACAACGCAAATTTGGGAAGGCGAACGCAAATTCTCTGTCGCTGTTCGTTTGCCAGAAGACCGACGCAGCATTTCCAAAATGGCGGGCATTTCGATTGCCACACCCGATGGGGGTTACACCAGCCTGGGCTCGGTTGCCGACATTCGAGAAACCAGCGGCGCCATGAACATTGCGCGTGAAGCAGGTCGCCGCACAATGGCCATTGGCATTTTCATCAAAGACAGGGACATGGGCTCGGTGGTGGCCGACATGAAAACCCGCGTTGAAAAAAATGTCAAAGTTCCCAACGACTACAACATCACATGGTCGGGTGAATTCGAAAACCAAGAACGCGCCATGAAGCGCTTGTCGGTGGTTGTGCCCATTTCATTGCTGCTGATCTTTGTGTTGCTGTTCGATGCCTTTGGCTCGTTTAAAACGGCCAGCCTCATCCTCATCAATGTGCCCTTGGCTTTGATTGGTGGCTTTGTGGCGCTGTGGATCTTTTCAATTCCCCTGTCTGTGTCTGCCGCCATTGGTTTCATTGCCCTCAGCGGTCAGGCGGTGCTGAATGGCGTGGTGATGCTCACTGTGTTTCAGCAACTTCAGGCCTCAGGCATGACTGTGGTAGATGCTGTCTTAGAAGGCTCCATGCAACGGCTGCGTACCGTGCTGATGACAGCCATGTTGGCTGCATTGGGCTTGCTGCCCATGGCCTTGTCTCATGACATTGGTTCGGAAACACAAAGGCCACTGGCCATCGTGGTGATTGGCGGTCTGTTCACAGCCACGCTGCTCACCTTGATAGCATTGCCTGCACTGTATGTGGCTTGGTTTGATCGCAAACCTAAATCTGCCTAAACCCTTTTTATAAACTTTCCAGGAATTTGCCATGATTCGACGCACATTGACCGCCTTCGCACTGATCTTGGCATCTTTCGCTGCGCAAGCAGACGGGCCCTTCGGAATTGACCATCGCTTGAACTTCGACAATTCGGGCATCTGGTCGCGCAGCAATCAAAAGAACCTCGAAATGGGCTCGGCCGCTTTGGTGGTGGGTGGTGCCTTGTGGGAGGGCAATGACACCCGCTTGGGCAAAACGTTTTGGAAATCGACTGAATCGATGTTGATGGGAGATGCCTTGGCGCAAGCGGGCAAACTGGTCTTCAGAAGACAACGTCCCATCGATGGCAACGACCCCAGTGCATGGTTCAAGTCTAGCAGCAACAAGAGTTTTCCCAGTGGCGAGGTGACACACATCACAGCCATCGTGACCCCCTTCATTGCGGAGTACGGTCAAGACCATCCAGCCATTTGGGCACTGGCCGCGCTGCCTTTGTACGATGGCATGGCCCGCATGAAGTCACAAGCCCATTGGCAATCGGATGTGTTGGCTGGCATGGCTTTGGGCGTTGGCACGGGGCTTTACGCCGGCCATGACAAAAACAACTGGTTGGTTCAAGCCTTGCCTGGCGGTATGAGCATCGGCTACAAAAAATCTTTTTAAGCTGCGTCAGATCATCAACACGGGCACCATGGAGGCGATCAACAAGATGGCCATGGTGCCGTTGAAGATTTTGCGCCATGTGTCTTGTTGCAAATAGCGCTCTAACTTAGCGCCCAGCCACACCCACAAACCCACACTGGGGAAATTGATGGCGCTGAACA
>CANGCI010000070.1 GCA_947451995.1 Comamonadaceae bacterium
GCAAGACACGATGTGACACCCACCAACATTGCGGCATGGAATAAACTGAAGATGCCAGTTGCGCTCAAGCCAGGTCAATCGATTGCCATTTTGGTGCCCACCACGGCCAGCTCCAAAGGCAGCAAAACAGCCAGTAAAAAATCCAGCATTAACACCGGCGTGAAGTCCACGCCAAATCAGAGCATTGGCTCAAAGGCCAAGTCCAAAGCACCCGTCAAGGCCAAAAAACAATAGCCGAATCAGTTGCCAATTTTGCGTTTGGCCACTTGCGCAAATTGATTGGTAAAGCTTCGCTCTAGTGCCGACAGTGGACCCGCTTCCTGTGCCATGCGCAAGGCTCGCATGCGCCATGCAGTTTGAACTGCGTCTTTGCCAAACAGTCCGTCCAAGCTGTAGCTTTCGCGAAGTTTTTCAAGGGCACCTAAATACAGCGCACGATCCCCCATCCAGTGCTGAGAAGGCACTGTTCTCAAAATATCTGTAGGGCCTGCTGTTTTAAGCCATTTCAAGGCCCTCACCACGCCAAGCGACAAAGCTTGCGCGAGGTCTGCGCGCTTTTGGAGAAACTCAACTTTTCCAAACAAACATGCGGAGGCCAAAGGTCCCCCAAACATTCGCTGCGAGCTGGACAATGTGCGTGTATCAGCCATCAGTCGCAACTCGTTTTTTTGTTCCAAATAATGAAGAACAGGATCGACATGGCACAAAGCATCGACGGTGCCTGCGCGCATGGCTTCCATCACATTGGATGTGCCAGCGCCCAGCGCAACAAACTGCACGGCATCAGCTGACAGTCCCGTCTGTCTCATCCAATGCTGCGCCACCCAATGTGTTGCCGAGCCCAAAGAAGAGATGCCCAGCTTCAAGGATTTGAGTTCATTCACATGCTTCATGCCCATCGCACGTCGAGTGGCCAAACCCACACTGATTTGGGGCGCCCTGGAATGCAAAACAAACGCGCGCCACGGCATGCCTGATGTTTGCAGGTCGAGGACGTGTTCAAAGGCACCCGCAACCACATCCGCTTGCCCAGCCACGGCTGCTTGAACTGCCTGAATGCCCGATTCACATTCGAGCCACTCAACATGCAGACCTTCACTTTTCAAAAAGCCCAATTGCTCAGCCAAGACCAGCGGCAAATGGTAGAGGCTGTTGTGAGCCGCCAACGCGATGCTCACCCGCTGTGGCGAAGTTGAGGCACGCAGAACGCCATGCGAACTGAGCAACGTGGCCGCAGCCAACGCTGAAAAGTTGCGACGCCCTTGCCTGTCAAACACCACAATACCTCTTGATAAGTTCCCATGAAAGATGGGTTCAGCATACAAAGGTATCGGTGTTTGTGCATTGGGAGACTTCCCAAGCGGGTAAGTACTTAATGAAGAACGCTAACTGCCAGCGAAAAACTATCTGCGGTCGACCAACGCATGGGCAATGGTGCCCAGGTCAACGTATTCCAACTCGCTGCCAGCAGGCACGCCTCTCGCCAATCGCGTGACGCGCAGGCCACGTTTTTTGAGCATTTCGGCAATGACATGGGCTGTGGCTTCACCTTCGCCTGTGAAGTTGGTGGCCAAGATCACTTCCTGCACCAAACCATCGCTGCAGCGTTCTGACAATTTGGCAAAGCCCAGCTCGTTGGGGCCGACACCGTCGAGTGGACTGAGTTTGCCCATCAACACAAAATACAAACCTCTGAAGGTGGAAGTTCTCTCAATGGCCGCTTGATCGGCTGGTGTTTCAACCACGCACAATTGCGTGCGATCGCGATCAGGGTCACCGCACATGGTGCAAATTTCAGACTCTGTGAGGGTATGACACGTGGCGCAATGCCGCACATGATCACATGCATGCGTCAGTGCCTTGGCCAACAGCAATGCACCACCCCGCTCATGCTGCATCAAATGAAAAGCCATGCGTGAAGCTGACTTGGCACCCACGCCTGGCAAGACGCGCAATGCTTGAATCAGCGCGTCCAAGGCGTGGGCTGTGGGTTTTTGCATGAGGATGAAAGGGGTGAAACTTGATTGCGCTTGATTTAGAAAGGCAACTTCATGCCGGGTGGCAAACCTGCCGTTAACTTGCCCATCTTTTGTTGCGAAACTTCTTCGGCTTGGCGCACTGCATCATTGAACGCTGCGGCGACCAAATCTTCCAACATGTCTTTGTCATCGGCCAGCAAGCTGGGATCGATGGTGATGCGCTTCACAGCATGCTTGCAAGTCATTAAAACTTTCACCAAACCACTGCCGGCTGAGCCTTCAACTTCAACGAATGCCAGTTCGTCTTGTGCTTTTTTGAGGTTGTCCTGCATGGCTTGTGCCTGCTTCATCAAACCTGCAAGTTGTCCTTTGTTGAACATGTTTTTCCTTCAATGAATTTAAGAGATCAGCTTGATGCTGCCTGGCACAATTTTGGCGCCAAAATCTTGCACCATGGCCTGCACCAAGGGGTCGGCGTGAATCAAATCTTCTGCCGCTTTTTGTTTCTCGGCCAGGGCCGCCGCATTTCTTTGCGCCGGCGAATCGGATACTTTACCAATTTCGACCACCAACTTGACCGAATGCCCTGCAGCGTGCAGTGCCGCTTGTAAACGCTCACGCGCCACACCTTGGTTCAGTGATTCGCTTTCAATTCGCAAATGCCACTGATCGGTGTCACGCGCAATCAATTGTGATTGCAAGGCCAGCTCGCGCACCAAGGCCGTGATGGCCTCGGCACTGATGAGATGGCGCACAGTTTCCGTCCAAAAATGACCTTCCTCTGTCAGCACCAAAGGTTTAGGCGCTAATTTTTCCGTGGGTTCAGAGGCTTGGCGTACAGGCAAGTTTTGAACGCGAAGCGGTACTGTGGGTGGAGCTTGCACAGTTTCAGCGAAGTCATCTGGGGCTTCATGAACAACTGTGGGTTCAGTTTTTGGCGGCGCAGCGACGGCTTGCTGCAAGGGCGGGCTTTGAACTGCTTCAGTGCGCGTGATTGGGGCTGTTGTTAGAGTTTTTTTTTGAGCCGTTGGCGCACTGCCTGAAGAATCGCTTGGCTTGGGCTTAAAGGCCAACAAGCGCAGCAACACCATGGTCAAAGCTGCATACTCATCGGGTGCCAAGCCCAGTTCTGCACGGCCATGCAAGCACAAGCTGTAAAGCAATTGCGTTTCATCCGCAGGCATGGCCTGTGACAAGCGCACCAGTTCTAGATAGTCCGGCTCATTGGACGCCGAGGCAGCTTGCGGCACAGCCTGCAAAACCGCCATGCGCTGCAAAGCCACTGACATGTCTTCGAGCGCAGAGGCAGCAGACAAACCATTGAGTCGCAATGTTTCAGAAATGCGAACCACTTCGGCGCCATCACCGCGGGCCAACGCGTCAATCAGTCCCATCACGTGGCTTTGATCAACACTGCCCAACATCAATCGAACAGTGGCCTCTTGCAATTGACCGCTGCCAAAGGCAATGGCTTGGTCTGTCAAGCTCAGCGCGTCTCGCATCGAACCGCGCGCTGCTCGTGCCAGCAGTTTCAGCGCCATGGGATCGGCAGGTAATTTTTCTTGATCTAAGACGCGCGTCAGGTGTTCAAAAACGGTTTCAGGCGCCATGGGGCGCAAGTTGAACTGAAGGCAACGCGAGAGCACCGTGACAGGCACTTTTTGGGGATCGGTGGTGGCCAATACAAACTTCAAGTACTCGGGCGGCTCTTCCAAGGTTTTCAACATGGCATTGAAGGCCGTGTTGGTCAACATGTGAACCTCGTCAATCATGAAGACTTTGAAGCGCCCTTGAACGGGTTTGTAAACGGCTTGCTCCAGCAAGCTTTGAACCTCGTCAACACCTCGGTTGGACGCTGCATCAAGTTCGGTGTAATCGACAAATCGACCCGAATCAATGTCTTGACAAGCCTGACAGACACCGCAAGGCTCTGCCGTGATACCGCCTTGTCCGTCTGCACCTTGGCAGTTCAGTGACTTGGCCAAAATGCGTGAAACAGTGGTCTTGCCCACACCCCGCGTCCCTGTGAACAAATAGGCATGGTGCAACCTTTGTTGCACCAAAGCATTTGTGAGGGCCTGCACCACGTGCTCTTGCCCCACCATTTCGGTGAAGTTGCGAGGACGGTATTTTCGTGCCAGAACAAGATAAGACATGTGCTGATTCTATCGGTGTCTTACAATACACCCCGACGGGCCTTCCCGCATGGTTAAGCGGCCAACCGAGTCAGGTGGGGAACCAAGCAGCTCTAACTGCAGCGCCAGTGCCGGGGTCAAGGCTCGTCACCTTTCATTTTTTGGTGCAGCGCCTTCGCGGCCCATGCCCCAGTGGCCATACTGGCTGTAAGCAAATACCCCCCCGTAGGGGCCTCCCAATCGAGCATCTCCCCTGCACAAAACACACCTGGCAAGGCTTTGATCTCCAAGCTTGGCAGCAAGCCTTCCCAGGTCACGCCCCCTGCCGTACTGATGGCTTCGTCCATGGGCCGAGTGGCCGTCAATTGAATGGAAAGACCCTTGATCGCTTGCGCCAATTGCATTGGATCGTGAAGGGCTTCAGGTGAAAGCAATTCATTCAACAAACCCATTTTGACGCCCTCAATGCCCAGACGGCTTTTGAGATGCGACGACAAACTGCGTGTGCCGCGGGGGTGCATGACCTCCTTTTGCACCTGGTCCAAAGAACGGTCAGGCAACATGTCCAATTGAACCTCCGCCACACCCTTTTGATTGATTTGCTCACGCAAATCTGCCGACGAGGTATAGACCAAGCTGCCCTCGACGCCATAGGCTGTGGCCACAAACTCTCCTTGTCGCTTGATCACTTGACCCTGCGGCGTTTGCCACGAAAGGGTGACCGATTTCAAGGGATGTCCTGCAAAGCGCTGTTCAAAAAAAGGCGTCCAACCTGCGCCTGACCTGCCCCTGACATGAAAACCACAATTGGAGGGCTGTAGAGGCTTGACGGGCACGCCCATGGCTTGGAGCCAGGGCACCCAAGCGCCGTCAGAGCCCAAACGTGCCCAACTGCCCCCGCCTAAAGCCAAGATGACCGATTTGGCATGAACCTCTTTGGTTTGTGCGACTTCACTCGACAGGTTTTGAACTTGGAACGTCAACTGGACTTGCGCATGGCCTGAGACATTCAGTGATTGAATGCGCTGGAGGCGATGACGCATGTGAAATTCAACGGGCACGCCCGTGGCTGGATGACGCAAACGATGCAGCCATGACCTCAGCAATGGCGCCGCCTTCATTTCACTTGGGAAGACGCGCCCTGATGTGCCCACAAAGGTGTCGATGCCCAAGCTTTGAGCCCAGTTGCGAAGTTCTGACGCGCCCCAGGCTTGAATCAAGGGTGTCAATTGCTGCTGGTGTTGTCCATATCGGGTCAAAAACTGCGAAGCCTGTTCTGCATGCGTCAAGTTCAGACCGCCTCGCCCCGCCAGCAAGAATTTGCGGCCAACGGAAGGCATGGCATCAAAGAGGTGAACCGCATGCCCCCAACCTGACAGCAACTCAGCCGCAATCAAGCCCGCAGGCCCGCCGCCGACGATGGCCACGTCGACGTTTTGAGAAGGCTGTGCATCAGCTTGGATGGAATTCATGGAAAAACGATGATCAAACAATGGAAAAGATGGCCCCATGCCTTAGCGGCTTATGGGTTTCTGTCAAAATACAAACAGTTTACAAAGGCACGTTCGTTGCATTTCACATTCAAACAAGGAAAAGGCCATGGCCAGCGATTTGATCAAACACACTTCTGATGCCACATTTGACGCTGACGTTATCAAGTCAGCTACACCTGTGGTGGTTGATTTCTGGGCTGAATGGTGCGGCCCTTGCAAAATGATTGCCCCCATTTTGGACGATGTAGCAGGTGCCTATCAGGGCAAATTGCAAATCACCAAAATGAATGTGGATGAAAACCGAGACATTCCTGCCAAGTATGGCATTCGCGGCATCCCTACCCTGATGATCTTCAAAGACGGTCAACTGGCGGCAACCAAGGTGGGCGCCATGAGCAAAGCCCAATTGACAGCTTTCATTGACCAACAATTGGCCTGAAACTTTGAACAGGGCGAGTGACCCAACTCGCCCCACTGCAGGCTAAAGCCTGTATTTCTTGAGCCCAGGTCCCATGCGCTTCGCAGGCATGTCTTGCGAAGCACGCAAAAATCCTGTCATAATCCGCAACGTTGAACCCCAAAAGGGTTTCAACTCAGTTTCAAGATAGAAACTTCGCAAAGCCCCAAGCGCCTGCTTATCCTACTGGCGCACCTTTCATGGCTTTGGTTTCTAGACGCTTGAAATTTCGGTTTTCTCACTCCCCCTGAATTTTTGACATCAACCCTCCAGGGTTGTTTTACGCAGGTAAATCCATGCACTTAAACGAACTCAAGGCACTGCACGTGTCTGAAGTCCTCAAGCAAGCCGAAGCACTTGAGATTGAAAACACAGGCCGCATGCGCAAGCAAGAGCTGATGTTTGCCATCATCAAAAAGCGCGCCCGCGCTGGTGAACAAGTGTTTGCCGATGGCGTCTTGGAAATCTTGCCTGACGGCTTTGGTTTCTTGCGCAGCCCCGACACCAGCTACACCGCCAGCACCGACGACATTTACATCAGCCCCAGCCAAGTGCGCCGATTCAATCTGCACACGGGCGACATGATCGAAGGTGAAGTTCGTATTCCTAAAGATGGCGAGCGCTACTTTGCGCTCACCAAGCTGGACAAGGTCAATGGCGATTTGCCAGAGAACAACAAGCACAAGATCATGTTTGAGAACTTGACGCCCTTGTTCCCCAACATTCAAATGCGCTTGGAACGTGACATCAAGGCCGAAGAAAACATCACCAGCCGCGTGATTGACATCATCGCCCCTATTGGCAAAGGTCAACGCGCTTTGATCGTGGCGCAGCCCAAGTCGGGTAAGACCGTGATGATGCAGCACATTGCGCATGCCATCACGGCCAACAACCCCGACGTACACCTGATGGTCTTGCTCGTTGACGAGCGCCCTGAAGAAGTGACAGAGATGCAGCGCACCGTGCGCGGCGAAGTCATTGCCTCCACATTTGACGAACCTGCAGCGCGCCACGTGCACGTGGCCGAAATGGTCATCGAGCGCGCCAAGCGTTTGGTCGAACTCAAAAAAGACGTCGTCATCTTGCTCGACTCGATCACCCGTTTGGCCCGCGCTTACAACAATGTGGTGCCCAGTTCAGGCAAGGTTCTGACCGGCGGTGTCGATGCCAACGCCCTGCAGCGCCCCAAGCGTTTCTTTGGCGCAGCGCGCAATGTGGAAGAAGGCGGCAGCTTGACCATCATCGCAACCGCTTTGGTGGACACCGGTAGCCGGATGGACGAGGTGATCTTTGAAGAATTCAAGGGCACTGGCAATTGCGAAATTCATTTGGAACGCCGCTTGTATGAAAAACGTGTGTTCCCCGCCATTAATTTGAACCGCAGCGGAACGCGTCGCGAAGAGATGTTGTTGCAACCCGAAGTGCTGCAAAAGACCCGAATCCTGCGCCAGTTCATGTACAACATGGACGAAATTGAAGCCATGGAAATGGTGCTCAAGAGCATGAAAGCCACGAAGAGCAACGTCGAATTCTTCGACATGATGCGCCGTGGCGGCTAAAAAGTAGCCAATTCAACCCCAATTCGGCATGCAAGTCATTGATTTCATGCCATAATCTCGTTTTTCGCGAAAAGTACCCTGGAATGGTCCATGGGCGGCTGTCGCAACTGAACTCAAGGAAAAGACCATGAAAGAAGGCATTCACCCCAACTACCGAGAAGTTTGCTTCTTGGACCTGTCTAACGGCTTCAAGTTCGTCACACGTTCTTGTGTCAACGCCAAAGAAATGGTGAAAATGGACGACGGCCGCGAATTGCCTTTGTTCAAGTTGGATACTTCCAGCGAATCACACCCCTTCTACACAGGTACACAAAAATCTGTGGACAACATGGGTGGTCGCGTTGAGAAATTCCGCAATCGCTTTGGCAAGACAAGCGTCACCAAGTAATTCCCCAAACGCATCACTGCGTGATCAAACAGGGCAGCCCGGGCAACCGGCCTGCCCTTGTTTTTTGCACCGGCTAAATTGCGCATGTTTTTTACCTTGGGGTCGCTTTGATCAAAGGTGCTTCTCTGCTATCTTCTAAGTTGTGACTTTCAACTCTTCTGATTCATCTTCCAATCCAGCCATCGTGGCCCAAAGCGCTGTCAGGCGCTTGCCGCGTTGGGTACTGTTGATGTTCTGCTTGGCCTATGTGCTGCCAGGTTTTGTCGGCAGAACGCCTTGGAAGGCAGACGACATGGAAGCTTTTGGTTTCATGCTGCACCTGGCTCAGACCTTCGGGCCTGAAACAGTCTCGTGGCTAAAACCAACCCTGCTAGGGCAAGTCGATCCCCATGCGGCCTTGCTGCCCTATTGGATAGGCGCATGGAGCATCCAAATATTGCCCGCAGCCATTCCCATCGATCTGGCTGCGCGCATTCCCTTCATGGGCTTGCTGGCCCTCACACTGGCCGCCACCTGGTATGGTGTTTATGCCTTGGCAAGAACGCCCGCCGCACAGCCTGTGACCTTTGCCTTTGGCGGCGAAGCGCGTCCGGCTGATTACGCCAGGGCCATTGCCGACGGGGGTTTGTTGGCCTTGTTGGCTTGTTTGGGTTTGGCAAGGCTTTCACACGAAGCAACACCCGCGCTTGCGCAGTTGAGCTTTTCCACATTGCTCTTTTTTGCATTAGCCAATCTGCCTCGCAAACGCACAGGGGCTTGGTTCAGCTCGGCCATCGCCATTGTGGGCATGGCACTCTCAGGTGCACCGGCCTTGGCCATGATCTTGGGTGTGGGCGGCGCCATTGTCATGGCACTGGACACAGGCAAACCCAGCGCATTGCGTGCGCGCAGTGTGGATGTGGCCTGGGTGTTGCTCATTTGTCTGGCCACTGCAGCCTTGGTCAGTGCTCTGGGGCTGTGGCGTTGGCGAGTGGCCTACTCGCACATTTTTGAAATCAAATCAATGACGCGCTTGTTGCTTTGGTTCACATGGCCCGCATGGCCATTGGCCATTTGGACACTCTGGCGCTGGCGCTTCCAACTTCAACACCTGACAGCCAATCCGCATTTGTCACTGCCGCTTTGGTTTGTTGCCGTCGCCATCTGTACAACCTGGTTCTCGGGTATCAGTGATCGCGCTTTGCTTCTCAGTTTGCCAGCCATGGCAACCTTGGCAGCATTTGCGCTGCCAACGCTGCGCCGCAGTGTCAGTGCGTTTGTGGACTGGTTCACTTTGGTGTTTTTCAGTGTGGGGGCATTGATCATTTGGGTTGTATGGACCTCTTTGCAAACCGGCATTCCGGCACAACCCGCCATCAACGTTACACGCCTCGCACCCGGATTTACGCACGTCTTTTCTGGCGTCGCTGTTGCCTTTGCTTTGATGGCCTCGCTGGTATGGGCCAGCTTGGTCAAATGGCGGGCGGGCCGTCACCGCGCTGCCATTTGGAAAAGCATGGCATTGCCCGCGGGTGGTGCCATTTTGTGTTGGCTTTTGGTCATGACTTTGTGGTTGCCTCTCTTGAATTTTGCGCGCAGCTACGAGCCTTTGGTGCTCAAAGTTCGCGACATGCTTGGCACCCCAGAATGCGTTCACTACCATGGCCTCACGCGCGCTCAAGGCGCCGCATTTGAGTTCCACGGCAAGTTCAAGTTGCTTCCCAGCAGCCAAGACACAAAGGATGGCAACTCGCAGATTGCGCAATGCGAATGGTTGATAGTCGACACGCAAGCACTCGGCACCTTGAAAAAAGATGTCGACATGCGCACGTGGCAATACCAAGCCACTGTTCGCCGCCCCTCCGACAACAATGAAGACATTGTTTTGTTCAAACGCACAGCTCCCCACGTTGCCAAACCCTGAACGCGTGTTGCTGAATGTTTGAAGCGCGCATCATCCTTCGCCATGCAGGCACGGTCCTGATCGGCCAGTTGGCAGTGATGTCTTTTGGCATTGCCGACACGCTGATTGCGGGGCGCTACGATGCTTCTGCTTTGGCCGCCCTTTCAGTCGGCTCAGCCATCTACATCAGCATCTACGTGGCGCTGAATGGCCTGATGCAAGCCATGCTGCCTGTTTGGTCCGAACTGCGAGGCGCAGGCCAGCATGCGGCCTTGGGCAAATCAGTTCGTCAAGCCTTGTACCTTTGCTTGAGCGTCAGCTTGCTCGGCACCCTCGCGCTCTTGTGGCCCGGTTTATGGCTAGAGGCCACCCAAGTTCCAGAGGCTTTGCAAGCGGATGTCCGCGCTTATTTACAAGTCTTGGCGGTGGCAGTTGGACCCTCCTTGCTGTTTCGCATGTATGCCACCTTGAACCAAAGTCTGGGCATGCCCTTGAGGGTCACCGCGTTGCAAATTGCAGCCTTGGGCATCAAGATTCCGCTGTCCATTTGGTTCACATTGGGTGGCTGGGGTTTGGCGCCACACGGCGTTGTGGGATGTGCTTGGGCCACCCTGGTCGTGAACACGTGGTTGTTGCTCATGGGCATTTACCACTTACGCCATCATCCTGTTTATGTCCCCTACCGGATTTGGCAGCCAATGGAAACCATGCATTGGCCAACACTGCGTCAATTTTTACGCTTGGGCGTACCGTCTGGTTTGTCACTCATGGTGGAAGTGACCGCCTTCACGATGATGGCCTTGTTCATCTCCCGGCAAGGCGTGGTTGCCGCAGCCAGTCATCAAATCGCCGCCAGTTTGGCCAGCTTGATGTACATGGTGCCATTGGCATTGGGCATTGCCAGCAGTGCCCGTGTCGGATTTTGGTTGGGCGCCAGTCAAGCCCACCATGCCGAACAAGCAGCCCACACCGGTCTGAAAATTTGCTTGGCATTGGCGCTGCTTAGCAGCGGTGGCTTGGCATTGAACCGCGAAGCTTTGGCACAGCTTTTTTCTGCCAATGCAGAAGTTGCCATCACCGCGTCCAGCGTCTTATTGTGGGTGGCTTTGTACCATTTGGTAGATGCACTGCAAGCGGTTTGCGCCTTCATTTTGCGTTGCTATCGAATTACCCTGATGCCTCTGGCCATCTACTGTGTGATGCTTTGGGGTCTCGGTCTAGGAGGCGCCTATTTGTGGGCCTATGAAGGCTTAGGCCCATGGTCTGCACGTCCAGAAGTCAGCACTTTTTGGGCGACCAGCAGCTTTGCCTTGATCATCGTGACACTTTGCTTTGTGTCGCTGGTTTTGTGGACAGCCAAGCAACGTCGACTTTAATTTGTCAAAATAAGCACGTTGACATTCACAACACACACTTGAGGTTTTTCATGATTCTCGAACTTGCAGACATTCGCATCACGCCCGGCCAACAGAAGGCTTTTGAAGAGGCCATTGCTCGCGGCTTGGCAACCGTTATTTCGCGCGCCAAAGGTTTCCAAGGCGCCAAAGTCAATCGAGGCATTGAAAGTCCAGATCGCTTTGTGCTGCAAATTTTTTGGGACACCTTAGAAGACCATACCGTTGGCTTTAGAGAGTCACCCTTGTTTGCAGAGTGGCGCGCTATTGTGGGACCCTTCTTTGCGGCGCCACCCGTGGTGGAACATTTTGAATTGACTTACAAAAGTTAATTCAGGCAGGCACTGCTGCACAGCGCTGCGCTACTCTTGGCAGCGCTTGCAAAAATGAATTTCAATCGGCTGAAGCTTGCTCGTGGCCTGCGACCAACTTGGC
>CANGCI010000071.1 GCA_947451995.1 Comamonadaceae bacterium
AATGCAAGCAAAGCGATTGGCGCCATGCGATTTGTCGACAACTGGGGCACAGCAACTGAAGCCTACCCAGCCAATCCCAATGGCAGTCCAGCTGGCTTGACGGCAGTGACAACGGCCGATGGTCGTTTCACAGCCATGATGCCGCATCCCGAGCGTGTGTTCCGCAACGTTCAAATGAGTTTCACCACGGGTGATATTTCATCGCACAGCCCTTGGCTGCGGATGTGGCAAAACGCACGCCGCTGGTTGAAATAAAAAAAGCACTGACTCCTTTCGGTGTTCAGTGCTTTCTTCTGTTAAAAACCGCGGCGCGTATGCGTCGCCGTTCTGCTTGTCTTATTGAACCTTGGCTTTGGCGCGCAAATCTTCTTGGAATTTACCCAGCTTAGATTGCGTCAATTGCTGGGTGATTTGGGGTTTCACTTCATCCAATTTAGGCAATTGAGCTTCGCGCACATCGTCCACACGAATGATGTGGAAACCAAACTGGCTTTTCACTGGCGCATCTGTCATCTGACCTTTGTCAAGTTTCACCATGGCATTTGAAAACTCGGGCACATAGCTGGCCGCATTGGCCCAATCGAGGTCACCGCCATTGGCGCCAGAACCTGGATCTTTAGAAGCCTTTTTGGCCAGATCTTCAAATTTGCCACCTTTTTTGATCTCGGCAATCAGGGCCTTGGCTTCATCTTCTTTCTCAACCAAGATGTGACGCGCACGGTATTCCTTGCCGCCATTGGCTGCCACGAACTTGTCGTATTCAGCTTTGATTTCGGCGTCGGTGACGGGGTTCTTTTTCTGGAAGTTGGCAAAGAGTTCACGAATCAGCAGGCTTTGGCGTGCCAATTCAAGTTGTGCTTTGTAATCTTCGCTGGCATCGAGACCGCGTTTACGGGCTTCTTGCATGAAAATTTCGCGGGCAATCAGCTCTTCTTTGATCTGGGCCAAGATTTCGGGAGTGACAGGGCGGCCAGAACGTTCAACTTGCTGCTTCAGGGCTTCAACGCGTGAGCTGGGAACAGGCTTGCCATTCACCACGGCCAAGTTTTGTGCCCAGGCAGACATGCTGAGTGCCGCCACCAAGCTCAGGGCCAATTTAGAAATTTTCATCGGGATCCTCAAATCAATTAAAAGTTATCGAAATTCTATGGCCAGGGCATGAAGACCGTTGTCTAAGAATTCTTGGAGCGAATCATACACAAGACGATGGCGCTGAACGCGGCTGATATTCTCAAAATGAGAAGAAGCGATGCGAACCCTAAAATGACTGTTCATGCCGCTGTCGGTGGCACCTGAATGGCCCGCATGCTGTGAACTTTCATCGATGACTTCGAGAAAAGTCGGCTGAAATTGCTGCCGCAAAACCTGTTCGATCAGGGGTTGCCAAGGCTCATTGTTTTGTAAAGTTAAGGGCTTGTTCATGGCGAAGGAGGCGTGTCACCGGGCTTAACAGAAGTCTCAGCCTCTTCAGAAGGAATGTGCTTTGCAATGTAAATGCCGGTTCCAACGATGAACATCAATGGAAAGACATAACCCCAAATTTTAAAATTAACCCACTCTTCGGTCGTAAATTCAATGGCGACGTAAGCGTTCAATGCGGCCATGAAAAAGCAATACATCGTCCAAGCCACACTGAGGGTTTGCCAATTGGCATGAGGCAAGTTAACTTGCGCACCCAACATGGTCTTCAGAAAGTTCTTTTTGAACACAAACTGCGACACCAATAATCCGAGGCCCAAGCAGCCATAAAGCAGGGTGGGTTTGAATTTGATGAAGCGTTCATCGTGCAAGAAAAGGGTGAGGCTACCAAAAACCAGAATCAAGCCCAGCGTTGCTTTTTGCATGGTGGCCAACTTGCCTTCTAGCTTGTACATCCACAAACTTTGAAGGACGGTGGCGGCCATCAAGACAGCCGTGGCCGCGTAGATGTCCGCAAATTTGTAAGCCCCAAAAAATAACAAGATGGGAAAAAAATCGAGTGCAATTTTCATCTTATTTTTTTTCGAAATTCAAAGAAGCTGAATTCATGCAGTAACGCAAACCTGTGGGTTCTGGACCGTCTTCAAACACATGGCCAAGGTGTGCACCACATTGGGCGCAAACACTTTCAACGCGCACCATGCCGTGGCTTCGGTCGACCTTTTGTGCAACTGCATTTTCATTGGCGGCTTGGTAGAACGAGGGCCAGCCGCATCCTGCATCAAACTTGGTTGTGGCATCGAACAACACCGCATCGCAGCAGATACAGGTGTATTGACCCGGTTCCCAATGTGTTTCGTATTTGCCTGTGAAGGGGCGCTCTGTTGCCGCTTTGCGCGTCACTTCGAAAGCCAATGGCTCTGCATTGCGCGCGCGCAGCCAAGCGCGCCATTCATCGTCGGTTTTGGGTAAGTTGGAACTTGTCATGTTCATTCACTCCATGTCACATTAAGAAGAGCAACTGATTTCGATCTCAGAGGCCCAAGAGGGGGGCAAGTTGGCATAGGCTTCAAACTCGGGTTGTTCGTCAAACGGTGACTGCAACAATTTGAAGAGTGTAGCCACCTCAGAATGGTTGCCTAACTTGGATTTTTGGATGGCCAATTCCACCAAGTGGTTGCGCAGCACGAACTTGGGATTGACAGAGAGCATGCCTTGCACGGCTTCGATATCGCCTTGGTGCTGCAAATGCGCCATGTAGTTGTTTTGCCAATCTTGAAACTTGCCTGTGTCTAAGAATAAATCCTTCACAGCTTGCCATGCGTCGTGCGACTGCTGGGTCTGAGATGCGGCATGACTGAGACGGCGCCAAAGCAGCGTGAAGTCTGTTCTTTCTGCCGCCATCATTTGCAGCAAGGATTGAATCAGGGCCATGTTGGCGGCATCGTCTTCTTCATTGACTTGAGACAAGCCCAGTTTCATGCAGAAGTTGTGTGTCCAGTGGGCTGTGTAAGCTTCTTTGTAGGGCTCTAATGCCTTCATGGCCAATTCTTGATCGTCGATCAGTGGCATCAACGCTTGACCTAAACAAAACAGATTCCAGTAGGCGATTTGCGGTTGCTTGTCGTAAGCATAGCGGCCTGAATGGTCAGAATGATTGCAGATGTGGTGCGGATGAAAGCCGTCCATGAATTGGAAGGGGCCATAGTCCAAAGTCAGCCCCAAAATGCTCATGTTGTCGGTGTTCAAAACACCATGACAAAACCCTATGGCTTGCCATTGCGCCACCAACTGCGCTGTTTTCAAACTCACTTCATGTAGCAAGTCTGCATAAGGATTTCCCAAGCTGATTTCTTGACCTTCAAAATGATGTTCAATGACAAAATCGGCCAATTGCTTTAAGGCGTTTGGATGGGCCGATTGATTTGCAAAATGTTCAAAGTGACCAAAGCGGATGAAGCTGGGCGCAACGCGCGTCACAATGGCCGCTGTTTCAAGTTCTTCTCGGAGTACGGGCAATGAAGAGCCGGTTAAGCACAGTGCCCGTGTGGTGGGTACACCCAAGCCAGCCATGGCTTCACTGCACAAGTACTCTCGAATGCTAGACCTTAAAACGGCGCGCCCATCCCCCATTCTGGAAAACGGTGTTTGACCAGCGCCTTTGAGCTGAATTTCAAATGAGCCTTGAGGCGTTGCAAACTCCCCTAGGCTCAAGGCACGGCCATCACCCAATTGTCCAGCCCAATGGCCGAATTGGTGACCGCTGTAAACACTGGCGCGCGGCGCCATGCCTTCCCATAACCCATTCCCACTGAAAACCGCCAAGGCTTCTTCGGAGTCAAGCCATGCGTCTGGCAAGCCACAAGCCTTCAAAAAGCTTGGATTTTGGGCCACCCAGTAGGGGGCTGGTACAGGTGTGGGCAAGACTTCTGCTGTAAAGGCAGGTCCCAAGGCAGCATATTGGTTGATCCAGGTCATCTTCTGATTGTCGGTGTCTTTGGATGAACCCATCGAGATACAGGGTATACACCAAGCACCAAGGTCTCATGCTAAAAAGCGATTTGTTGTTCATTTTGAGATGTAAAGGCAGATATGTTCGGACTCATGCAACAGCAATCTTTGCTGATTTCTTCTTTAATTGATTTTGCTGAACGCCACCATGGCGACGGTGAAGTAGTTTCTCGACGTGTTGAAGGCGATGTGCATCGCTATACCTGGGCTGATGTGGCGAATCGATCTCGGCAATTGGCCAATGCCTTAGACGGCTTGAAGTTGGGGCTGGGCGATCGTGTTGCCACGTTGGCATGGAATGGCTACCGTCACCTTGAGATGTATTTTGGGGTGAGCGGCTCTGGACGCGTTCTGCATACGCTGAACCCCCGATTGCATCCAGATCAGGTGGTGTGGATTGCCAACCATGCAGAGGATCAAATTCTCTGCTTTGACATGACATTCTTACCTTTGGTGCAAGCGGTTCAACCGCGTTGCACGACCGTGAAGCACTGGGTCGCTCTTTGCGATGCCGATAAATTGCCAGCGGACACAGGCATCCCGAATCTGACCAGTTATGAAACTCTGATTGGACAACAAGCAAAGACTTATGTTTGGCCGCAATTGGATGAAAACTCTGCATCTAGCATGTGCTACACCAGCGGCACCACAGGCAACCCCAAGGCGGCTTTGTACAGTCATCGATCGACTTTGCTTCATGCCTATGCAGCCGCATTGCCTGATGTCATGTGCATTTCAGCGCGCGATGCAATCTTGCCCGTCGTGCCCATGTTTCATGTGAACGCTTGGGGCATTCCCTACAGCGCAGCCATGACAGGCGCTAAATTGGTCTTTCCTGGCCCTGCCTTGGATGGCAAGTCGGTTTACGAATTGATCGAAGCTGAGAAGGTGACCTTTGCAGCTGGCGTCCCCACTGTGTGGCAAATGCTGCTGGGTCATATGAAACCTGCCCATTTGAAATTCAGTTCATTGAAGCGCACTGTGATTGGGGGCTCGGCTTGCCCGCCCGCCATGATCGATGCTTTCCGTGATGACTATGGCGTTGACGTTTTGCACGCATGGGGCATGACTGAAATGAGCCCCTTGGGCACGCTTTGCACATTGAAAAACAAACACCTCAGTTTGCCTGCAGAAGCGCAAATGAAATTGCGCTTGAAGCAAGGCCGCGCCATTTTTGGTGTTGACATGAAAATCGTCAACGATGCTGGTGAGACATTGCCGCACGACGGAAAAACATACGGCGATTTGCTCGTCAAAGGACCTTGGATCATTCGTGAATATTTCAAGCAAGAAGGCCCACCCCCATTGGTCGACGGATGGTTCCCAACCGGAGATGTGGCCACCATCGATGAAGATGGCTTCATGCAAATCACAGACCGAAGCAAGGATGTAATCAAGTCCGGCGGCGAATGGATCAGCTCCATTGACATTGAAAACATTGCCATGGCCCATCCCGACGTCGCCATGGCGGCTTGCATTGGCATGCCGCATCCCAAGTGGGACGAAAGACCTGTGGTGTGCGTGGTCAAAAAACCCAGCAGCGCCTTGAGCTCGGCTGAATTGCTCAAATTCTATGAGGGCAAAACTGCGAAATGGCAAATACCAGATGACGCCATTTTTGTCGAAGCAATCCCTTTGGGCGCAACGGGAAAAATGCTGAAAACAAAACTGCGTGAACAACTTTCAGGTTACAAATTGCCTGGCCTTTGATGGACGTCAAGCTTGGTGCTTTTGTGTGAGTCACGTGGGCGATACCGCCTAGGGCAAACCCCGACCAGTAAAACTTACAAAAGCGTTACGCTGACACCCGTTAGAGTTTTTCATAACAGTTGGAGCTAAATATGAAATTTGCAGTTCGTTCTATCGCTGTTGCCTCTTTGGCAATGTGTGCTTTCGGTGCTTTTGCTCAAAAGGGCGAAACCGTCAAAATCGCATGGATTGACCCCTTGTCTGGCCTCATGGCACCTGTGGGCAACAACCAACTCAAAAGCTTCCAGTTCTTTGCTGAAAAATACAGCAAGATCAACCCCGCGGGCGTGAAGTTCGAAGTGGTTGGCTTTGACAACAAGCTGAGCCCCGCTGAAAGCTTGAACGTGTTGAAGGCTGCAACCGATCAAGGTATCCGTTACATCACACAGGGCAATGGCTCTGGCGTGGCGGGTGCACTCATTGAAGCTGTCAACAAACACAACGAACGCAACCCTGGTAAAGAAATCATTTTCTTGAACCACTCTGCGGTGGATCCCGACTTCACCAACAGCAAGTGCAGCTATTGGCACTTCCGCTATGACGCAGACACATCCATGAAGATGGAAGCCCTGACGACCTTCATGAAGGATCGTCCTGAAACCAAGAAAATCTTCTTGCTGAATCAAAATTATTCACACGGTCACCAAGTGGCCAAGTTTTTCAAAGAGGGCATTAGCCGTAAGCGTCCTGACGTTCAAATCGTGGGTGAAGATTTGCACCCCTTGGCGCAAGTTCGCGACTTTGCCCCCTACATTGCCAAAATCAAAGCTTCTGGCGCAGACACTGTTGTGACGGGCAACTGGGGCTCTGACTTGGCATTGCTGGTGAAGGCAGCCAATGAAGGCGGTTTCAACGGCAACTTCTACACTTACTACACAGGTGTCACAGGTACACCTACAGCTTTGGGCAAAAACGGCGAAGGCCGTGTCTTCCAAATCGCCTATGGCCACTACAAAATGGGTGGTCAGATGGACAAGTGGCAAGATGAATTCAAAGCCAAGTTCAATGACGACTTCTACACCGGTTCAGTTCACAGCATCTTTGCAACCTTGGGTGATGCCATGGCCAAAGCCAAGTCGACAGACCCTGTGAAAGTTGCCGCTGCGCTTGAAGGTATCAAGAGCACCAGCGTGTTCAACGGTGAAGTCGAAATGCGCAAAACCGACCACCAATTGCAACAGCCCCTGTACCTCACCGTCTGGAGCAAAGTTGACAAGAAATACAACTACAGCGTTGAGAACACAGGCATGACCTTGGTGCCAGTGAAGGAGTTCCCTTCCTACATTTCAAGCACGCCCACAAGCTGCCAAATGAAGCGTCCAGGTTAATTGATGTAAGTCTTCGGAAGGGCCCGCTCCTCAGGGGGTCGGGCCCTTCTTGTTTTGTGTGACTTGCCATGGGTGGCGGAAAGTAGTTTTATGGAGTTCTTCATCATCTCCATGCTCAATGGTTTGAGCTACGGGTTGTTGTTATTCATGCTGAGCTCGGGCTTGACCCTGATCTTCAGCATGATGGGCGTTTTGAATTTCGCCCATGCATCTTTCTACATGATTGGTGCTTATTTTGGTTACACGCTCACCAGCGTCATCGGGTTTTGGCCAGCATTGTTGCTGGCACCTATTTTGGTAGGCGGTGTGGGCGTTGTATTTGAACGCCTGACATTGCGAAAAGTTCACAAGTTTGGTCACGTCCCCGAACTTCTGGTGACATTTGGTTTGTCCTACATCGTCTATGAGTTGGTGCAACTCATTTGGGGTCGAACAGCCGTTGAGTTTGTGCCGCCCGAATTGCTCAAAGGCTCTGCTTTCACCTTGGTCAATCATTCAATCCAAGGCATGCAATTGGTGTGGGGAGCAGCGCCGGCAGAAATGTGCACAACAGCAGATGCCGCTGTACGTTTGGTCTGTACGCCATTTCCAGCAACGCGTGGGTTCATGATGTTGGTGGCTTTGTTGATGTTGTTGTCACTCTGGCTTTTGCTCACTAAAACGCGCATTGGCTTGGTGATTCAAGCCGCTTTAACGCACCCTGAAACAGTCGAGTCGCTTGGCCACAATGTGCCGCGTGTGTTCATGATGGTCTTCGGCGCAGGCACTGGCTTGGCGGGTCTGGCTGGCGTCATTGGCGGAAGCACTTTTGTCACTGAGCCTGCTATGGCGGCCACGGTGGGCTCCGTCATTTTCGTGGTGGTGGTGGTGGGCGGCATGGGCTCTTTGTCTGGCGCCTTTTTGGCCTCCGTCTTAATTGGCGTGATTCAAACCTTTGCCATTGCTTTTGACTATTCGTTCATCAGCGTTGCCAAAAACTTGGGCTTCAGCTTGTCCGAAGCCCTGATCAACAACCCCATCTTGAAACTGACCGTGTCGCAAGTAGCGCCTATCTTGCCCTACTTGTTCTTGGTTTTGATTTTGATTTTCCGTCCAAAGGGACTCTTAGGGACCCGAGAAGGATGATGTCATGAGCAGTACCTACAAATTCAAACCTTACAACGTTGGCAGATGGGTAATCTGGAGCCTGTTTGCCATTGTCTTGATCTTTGCCCCTCTGGTGTTCACCAGCAATTTGTCCGGCACCATGCTCGCTCAAATGGGCATTGCCATCATTGCTTGCTTGTCCTACAACATTTTGTTGGGGCAGGGCGGCATGTTGAGTTTTGGCCATGCGGTTTACACAGGCCTTGGCTCTTTTGTCGCCATCCACGCGTTGAACTCAATCAGTGGCGGTCAATCCCATATTCCTGTGAGCCTCATACCTTTGGTGGGTGGCGTTGCCGGTATTGGCTTTGCTGTGCTTTTGGGTTATGTCACCACCAAAAAGGCGGGTACACCCTTTGCCATGATTACTTTAGGCGTTGCAGAGCTGGTGTTTGCCATGTCCTTGATGTTCTCTGAGTTCTTTGGCGGTGAAGCCGGCATCTCGGGCAACCGCGTGGCAGGCCAAGCTTTCATGGGCATCACCTTTGGCCCGCAAATTCAAATTTATTATTTGATTGCCATTTACACCTTTGTGTGTGTGGCCCTGATGTATGCCTTTACGCAAACACCTCTGGGCCGCATTTTGAATGCCGTGCGCGACAACCCTGAGCGTGTCGAATTCATTGGCTACAACACACAGCGCGTGCGTTACTTTGCCTTCATCATTGCTGGTTTTTTTGCGGGCATTTCAGGTGGACTGGGCGCGCTCAACTTTGAAATTGTCACCGCGGAAGTGGTGGGTGCTGGCCGCTCGGGTGGTTATTTGCTCTTTACCTTTTTGGGTGGCGCCACCTTCTTCTTTGGCCCCATCATCGGCGGCGTGCTGATGGTCTTGGCATTTGTGCTTTTGTCTGAGTTAACCAAGGCCTGGCTCTTGTACTTGGGCTTGCTGTTCTTGTTCATGGTGATGTATGCGCCGGGCGGTATTGCGAGTCTGATCATGATGAACCTGCGCGTTGCTGCGTTTGGCAAACTGAAGCAAATTTGGGTCAGTTATTTGGGTCTCTTTGTCACAGCCTTTGTTGCGCTGATTGGTGCGGGTGCCATGATCGAAATGGTTTACCACCTGCAACTGAACTCTGCTTTGGGTGACACCTTGAAGTTCATGGGCGTCACTTTGAATGCCAAAGGTGTTGACAGCTGGTTTGGTGCTGCATTTGTCATGCTCACTGGCTTGGGCTTGTTTGAGGCAGCACGCCGTCATTTCTTGATTGAATGGGGCGACATCCAAATCGACATTGAAAAAGAAATTAAACGTCGGGAGACAGCGTGATGTCTTATGCGCTAGAACTCAAAGATCTCCGAAAAAACTTCGGAAAAACAGAAATCATTCGCGGTGCCAATTTGGCGGTGAACGCGGGCGAACGTGTTGCCATCATTGGCCCCAATGGTGCTGGCAAATCTACCTTGTTCAATTTGATCAGCGGACGATTCGGCCCTACCAGCGGCGAAATTTTGCTCAATGGCCAACGCATTGATCACAAAGCCCCTTACGAAATCAATCGCATGGGCTTGTCGAGAAGTTTTCAAATTACCAACATCTTTCCAAAACTCAGCGTGTTTGAAAACTTGCGATGTGCGGTGTTGTGGAGCCTTGGTTACAAGTACACCTTCCTGAAATTCTTGTCAGGTTTGAAAGACGCCAACGAGCTGGCTGAGAAGTACATGGAAATGATCCGCCTCGACAAGAAGCGTGACTTGCTTGCCATGAACCTGACCTATGCAGAACAACGTGCGTTGGAGATTGGCATCACCATCGCTGGTGGTTCCAATGTCATTTTGCTTGACGAGCCCACAGCGGGCATGAGCAAAAGTGAAACAAGTCGCTTCATCAGCTTGATCAAAGAAGTGACCGTTGGTAAAACGCTGTTGACGGTGGAGCACGACATGGGTGTCGTGTTTGGATTGGCAGACAAAATTGCTGTGGTGGTCTATGGCGAGGTGATTGCCTTTGATACACCCGAAGCTGTCAGGTCGAATGCGCGTGTCCAAGAGGCTTATTTGGGCTCTCATGTGGCCGATGAACAAGCGGGAGTCCACTGACATGTTGCACATTGATAATCTTCACGCTTTTTACGGCAAAAGCCATGTGTTGCATGGCGTTAGCTTTGGTGTCAAACCTGGTGAAATTGTGGCGCTTTTGGGGCGAAATGGTTCAGGCAGGTCGACAACTGCAAAGGCCATCATGGGCTTGGTTGATTGCCAAGGTCAAATTGATTGGAAGGGGCAAGCCATTGTTGGCAAAAAAGCCTTCGAGATTGCGCACTTGGGTTTAGGCTACGTTCCAGAAAATCGCGACATTTTCCCCAAACTCACGGTTCATCAGAATTTACTGTTGGGACAGAAGGGTTCAGGCAAGGGCAGTCGTTGGAGTTTTGACGACATGTACCAAATGTTCCCTCGCTTATTAGAGCGTCAGCACACAGAGGCGGGCGTATTGTCTGGTGGCGAGCAACAAATGCTGACCTTGTGCCGCACCCTGATGGGTGACCCTGATCTCATCATCATCGATGAACCCACTGAGGGTTTGGCGCCCAAAATTGTGGAGTTGGTTGGCCAATACCTCAAAAAGCTCAAGGATCGTGGCATTTCCGTTTTGCTCATCGAGCAAAAGCTCACCATCGCCATGAAAATTTCAGACCGTGCCTTGGTCATGGGCCATGGCAGCATTGTGTTTGAAGGTACGCCAGACGAACTGAATGCCAATACCTACATCCGCAAGGAGTGGTTAGAGGTTTAAGGTGCTTTGATGGGGCGAAAAACATCGTCCCATGAGCGACAAACCCCCTACACACGCCCGTCGAAACACCCTAGAATTAGCCAAAATAGAACGCCCGTTCTATTTTGGGATTGACACCACCTTTAGAGGAAAACAGCATGACCGCTGAATACAAAGTCATTGGCGATGTCGCCGTGATCACCATGAGCAACCCTCCCGTCAATGGGCTAGGACTTGCAACCCGCGTTGGCATCACCAACGGCTTGACCCAAGCCAACAGTGACCCTGCCGTTAAATCCATCATCATCACAGGTGCTGGCAATGCCTTTTCAGGCGGCGCCGACATCAATGAATTTGGATCTCCTAAAGCCATCCAAGAACCCAACCTGCTCAGCGTCATTCGCGCTTGCGAAAACTCTGCCAAGCCTGTCTTGGCCGCTGTTCACTCCGTCGCCATGGGCGGTGGTTTGGAGTTGGCATTGGGTTGCCATTACCGCATGGCAGCACCTGGCTGCAAAGTGGCACTGCCTGAAGTGAAGTTGGGCTTGATTCCCGGCGCCGGCGGTACACAGCGTTTGCCTCGCGTGCTGGGTGTCGAACCAGCCCTCAACATGATTGTCAGCGGCGAACCTATCAACAGCGAAATGCTGGCCATGTTGCCAGGTCAAAAGTTGTTTGATCGCATGGCCACTTCAGCCGAATCATTGGCCGCTGAAGCAATGGCCTACGCTAAAGAATTGGCTGCACAACACGCTGATGGTTCTGCGCTGCCATTGGTTCGCAATTTGCCTTGCAAGCACCCACAAGGCGACGCTTACTTCCAGTTCGCTCGCAACATGGTCAAAGGCA
>CANGCI010000072.1 GCA_947451995.1 Comamonadaceae bacterium
GCGACGCCAGGTTACGGATAAAATCCAGAGATTGCAATTCCAAATTGGAACTTCCTTTTAATGAAAACACTTCGCCATTTCTCACAAGTTTGTTTGTTGGCTCTCGGCGCTCTGGGCGCCACTGCCGCCAGCGCACAGGAATTCAAAATTGGTTTTGTGAACACCGATCGCATTTTCCGCGAAGCCAGCACGGCCAAAAATGCGCAAGCCAAGTTGGAGCAAGAGTTTGCCAAGCGCGAAAAAGACTTGGTGGATTTGGGCAACACCATCAAAACAGCTTCAGACAAGTTTGAACGCGAAGCCCCCACTTTGTCTGAAACGCAGCGCAACACGCGCCAAAAACAGTTGATGGACCAAGACCGTGAGTTCCAGCGCAAGCGTCGTGAGTTCCAAGAAGACTTGAACACGCGCAAGAACGAAGAGCAGCAAGTTGTGATTGAACGCGCCAACCGCGCTGTGAAGCAAGTTGCCGAAGCAGAAAAATACGATGTGATTTTTCAAGAGGCCGTTTACATCAATCCCAAGCACGACATCACGGACAAAGTCATCAAGTCACTCAACGCAACCGCTGGCAAGTAATTGCTGAGCGCATTGGACCTGTGTCGTGCTGCAGCTTGGTGAAATTGTTGAGGCTTTAGGCGGTAGCCTTCACGGCAGTCCACAAACTCCCATTGCGCAACTGGCCCCGCTCGAAACAGCGGGTCCTCGTGACTTGAGTTTCCTCAGTCACCCCAAATACCAAACCCATTTGAAGCAGTCCCAAGCGGCCTGTGTCATCGTCACGCCTCAATTCAAGGAGTTGGCCCTTGAGCGCGGTGCATGCATTGTTTCGGACGATCCGTACTTTTACTTTGCGCGATTGACGCAACTTTGGAAAAAGAAATCAAGGCCAGTCCCCGCGCATCGAATTCATCCCAGTGCCGTCATTGACCCCACAGCCTTTGTTCACGAGACGGCCATCATCGGTCCTTTGTGTGTTGTAGAGCAGGGCGCCAAAGTGGGCGCGCATACGCAACTCAAATCCAGAGTCACCTTGGGTGAAAATTGCCAAATTGGTGAGCGCTGCATTGTTCACGCTGGTGTGGTCATTGGCGCCGATGGTTTTGGTTTTGCCTTGCATCAAGGTGCTTGGGAAAAAATTGAACAGCTTGGTGCGGTCACGATTGGCAACGATGTCGAAATCGGTGCCAACACGTGCATTGACCGTGGTGCATTGCAAGACACGGTCATTGAAGACGGTGTCAAGCTCGACAACCTCATTCAAATTGGCCACAACGTGCACATTGGCAAACACACCGCCATGGCTGGCTGTGTGGGTGTGGCGGGCAGCGCGCGCATTGGTGCCCACTGCACCGTGGGTGGCGGTGCCATTATTTTGGGTCACTTGAGTTTGGCAGATGGTGTGCACATTTCTGCCGCTTCCGTCGTCACGCGCTCTATTCAAAAACCGGGCCAATACACCGGCCTGTTTCCCATCGATGACAATGCATCCTGGGAAAAAAATGCAGCCAGCCTCAAGCAATTGCATCAACTTCGCGACCGTATCAAAGCGCTTGAGGCGCATCGCCCTCAGCCTCCCATTTCAGGAAAATCATCATGATGGACATTTATCAAATTCTCAAACAACTGCCGCACCGGTTCCCCATTTTGTTGGTCGATCGGGTGTTGGAAATTGAGAAGGGCGTGCGAATCAAGGCATTGAAAAATGTCTCCGTCAACGAGCCTTATTTCACGGGCCACTTTCCCTCACGCCCCGTCATGCCCGGCGTATTGATGCTGGAGGCCTTGGCGCAAGCCGCGGCTTTGTTGGCCTTTGACACCATGGGCGAAACGCCCGACGAAAATACGGTGTATTACTTTGCGGGCATTGATGGTGCGCGCTTCAAGCGTCCCGTCGAGCCAGGCGATCAACTGATTTTGGAAGTCGAATTGGACCGAATGAAAGCGGGCATTTTCAAATTCAAAGCGCGCGCCAAAGTGGGTGAGGAGATTGCGGTAGAAGCCGAGTTGATGTGCACCATGCGCAAGGTTGCTTAATTTCAGAAGCCCATGACCACCGTGTCTCGCATTCACCCAACCGCCATCATTGACCCCTCGGCCCAACTGGACAGCAGTGTCACGGTAGGCCCCTACACGGTCATCGGTCCACATGTTCGCGTTGATGCTGGCACCTCCATTGCCAGCCACTGCGTGATTGAAGGCCACACCACCATTGGCAAAGACAACAAGATTTTTCAGTTCAACTCTTTGGGCGCAGTGCCGCAAGATAAAAAATATGCAGGGGAACCCTGTGAACTGATCATCGGCGACCGCAACAGCATCCGTGAGTTTTGCACCTTCAACATTGGGTCACCCGGGGATACAGGTGTCACCAAGTTGGGCAATGACAACTGGATCATGGCTTATGTGCATTTGGCCCACGACTGTGTGGTGGGCAATCACACCATTTTTGCCAACAGCTCTCAATTGGCAGGCCATGTGCATGTTGACGATTGGGTGATCTTGGGCGGCTTTACGGTCGTGCATCAATTTTGCAGATTGGGTGCCCACAGTTTCACGGCCATGCATTCATTGCTCTTTGCCGACTTGCCGCCCTTTGTCATGGCGCAGGGTCAACCTGCACAAGCACGCTCCATGAACTTTGAAGGCTTGCGCCGTCGCGGTTTTTCTGCCGAGAGAATTTCTGCGGTCAAGGCCATGCACAAAAGCTTGTATCGCCAGCAACTCACTTTGTCGCAAGCACAAACAGAAATTGAGTTGCTCACTCAAAAATACCCAGAAGCCAAGGCCGACGTCGACATGATGCTCAGCTTCTTGCAAGCCACATCGCCCGAGCGCGGCATTGTGAGATAACAGGTGCAACACTTGCCAAATGTTTCGCTTTCAAAAGCCCCTGATGGGGCTTTTTCCATGGCCATGGTGGCCGGCGAAACTTCGGGCGATCTTTTGGCGGGCTTGATGATGCAGGGTATTCGCGCGCAATGGCCCGATGCCAACTTGTATGGCATTGGGGGACCCAGAATGCAAGCGCAAGGCTTTCATGCTTTGTGGCCTTCGGAGAAATTGGCAGTGCGCGGCTATGTCGAGGTGTTGCGTCACTACCGCGAAATTGTGGGCATTCGCAATCAACTCAAAGCGCAACTTTTGGCCAAACCACCCGAAGTGTTTGTGGGTGTAGATGCACCCGATTTCAATCTCGACTTAGAGCGCGATTTGAAACAAGCCGGCATTCCCACCGTGCATTTTGTCTGCCCCTCCATTTGGGCCTGGCGTGCCGAGCGGATTGAAAAAATCAAACAAAGCGTGGACCACGTGCTTTGCATTTTTCCATTCGAAACGCAATTGCTGCATCAACATGGCATTGCGGCCACGTATGTCGGACATCCCTTGGCGCAGGCCATTCCCATGCATGTGGACATGCTGAAGGCCAGACACGAATTGAACCTGGACCCAGAGCGTCCGGTCGTGGCCCTGTTGCCTGGCAGTCGTGAATCAGAAATTACTTACCTGGCCGAGCGGTTTTTTCAAACGGCCCAATTGCTGGGTCAGCAGCAACCGCAATTGCAATTTGTGCTGCCCGCGATGCCTTCAATGATGACTCGCATTGAGCACCTGCGCGATCAAGTTGGTGCTTCACAGGTTCAGATCTTGAAGGGACAGTCGCATGCTGCATTGGCCGCTTGTGATGTCACGCTCATTGCCAGTGGCACCGCCACCCTTGAAGCGGCGCTCTTCAAAAAACCCATGGTCATTGCGTACAACATGAACTGGCTCAGTTGGCAAATGATGAAGCGCAAAAAGCTCCAGCCATGGGTGGGCTTGCCCAATATCTTGGCGCAAGAATTTTGTGTGCCTGAGCTTTTGCAGGATCAGGCCACACCCCTCAACATGTCGAATGCCGTATTGGATTGGCTGCGCTCGCCCGAGAAAGCCCAAGCCTTGGCACGCCGTTTTGAAACCCTGCACGCATCTTTGTTGCGTGACACCCCTACATTGGCCGCCCATGCGATCCAAGCGCTTGTCAAAGCCTGAGCAAGTCAGCTTGGCTTGGGATGTCCCTGGCTTGTTGGCTGGCGTGGACGAAGCTGGGCGCGGCCCCTTGGCTGGCCCTGTGGTGGCTGCCGCGGTGATCTTGGATGAACTCAAACCCATCAAAGGCTTGGCCGACTCCAAAAAATTAACTGCCAAGACACGGGAGCGCTTGTTCGATGAAATTCGAGCCAAGGCTTTGTGCTTTGCCATTGCTGAAGCCAGTGTCGAAGAAATTGACACACTGAATATTTTGCAAGCGACGATGTTGGCCATGCAAAGGGCTGTGGAGGCATTGCGGTTAAAGCCAACGCTGGTGTATGTGGACGGCAACCGCTTGCCTATTTTGGACGTTCGCGCAGAGGCCATCGTGAAGGGTGATGAAAAGGTGCAAGAAATTTCTGCGGCGTCCATTTTGGCCAAGGTCTACCGCGATCGACTGTGCGACGACATGCACAGTCAGTTTCCAGAATACGGCTTTGATGCCCACAAGGGATATGGCACCGCGGTTCATTTGAAGGCACTTCAATCTTGGGGTGCAACACCTTTTCACCGCAAAACTTTTGCACCTGTGACACAAGTGCTGCAAGCATCGCCAAAATCATGAAACTGATTACTTCGCGGGACAATCCCCGTCTGAAAACCATTCGCCGTTTGGCACAAGACTCGCAAGCCTATCGCAAGCTGGGTTTGGTGTGGATGGAAGGCGACCATTTATGCAGAGCTGCTTTGTCACGAGGTGTCAAACCCGAGCTGGCTGTTTTTTCAGAAGCCATCTGGCAAGCCTCAGAGTTTGAGTGGGCCCAGGGTGCTGAAGAAGTTTGGGTGGTACCCGATGATCTGTTTTCGGGCTTGAGTGCGCTGGAGTCGCCCTCCAAAATGGGCTTTTTAATGACGCTGCCATCAATACCTGATTTAGACCCACAAGCCGCCACGGTGGTTTTGGATCGGCTTCAAGATGCGGGCAATGTGGGGGCCATTTTGCGCAGTGCCTCCGCTTTTGGTTTCAAACAAGTCGTGGCCATTAAAGGGACAGCAGGATTGTGGTCGCCTAAAGTGCTCCGCGCAGGCATGGGCGCGCATTTTGGAATGGGGCTGATCGAGTCAGCCAGTTTGGACGACTTGCAAGTTCTGCAGGTTCCTTTGTTGGGAACCGATGTGCATGAAGGTCCTTTTTTGCATGAATTGATTCAACAGGGCAAGCTGCCAAGGCGGTGTGCCTGGGTGATGGGTCACGAGGGGCAGGGGGTTTCACCAGAGCTGATGGCGCTTGTTGCCCAAAAGGTTCGCATTGCACAGCCTGGCGGGGAGGAGTCCCTGAACGTGGCCACAGCGGCAGCCATTTGTTTGCATGCCAGTGCCACTTCTAACTGACGGATTTTGATCCGACCTGTTCAGCGGCCTAAATTGAAAAAATCGGTGGCGGAGCCGGCGGTCTGGCAAAGAGACACGGCTATAATGAGAGGCTTTCCCGCATCAACCTGTACGCACCCGCTCACCACAAGCCATTTCCCTTCAAAAGCAGCCAAAAAGTGAACCTTTTAAGGTGAAACTTGCGCGTGCTGGGGCGTACCCGAACCATACCGGAGAACCCAGTGCTTTTGTCTCTTCAGGGAACCTTCCCCTTAGCCATTTTGGCGCTTGCAGACGGCACAGTCTTTGTCGGCAATTCCATTGGAGCCCCAGGTTCCACTGTTGGTGAGGTGGTTTTCAATACCTCCCTCACAGGCTATCAAGAAATCCTCACAGACCCCAGTTACTGCCAGCAGATCGTGACCCTCACGTATCCGCACATTGGCAATTACGGTGTCAATCCTGAGGATGTTGAATCCGACAAAGTCCATGCTGCTGGCCTGATCATCAAAGATCTGCCCATGGTCGCAAGTAATTTCCGCTCAACCGAAACGCTTTCGGCCTACTTGTCACGCAGTGGCACCGTGGCCATTGCCAACATTGACACCCGCAAGCTCACACGCTTGTTGCGCACCAAAGGTGCTCAAAACGGCGCCATTGTAGCTTTGGCCCCTGGTCAAGCGGTCACGCCAGAATTGACCGCCCAAGCGGTGCAAGCTGCCAAAGCAGCCCCTGCCATGGCGGGTTTGGACTTGGCCCAAAAGGTCACCGTGTCAGCTTCCTATGCTTGGACCCAGTCCGAGTGGAAGTTGGGCAGTGGTTATGGCCAACAAACTGCCCCGCGTTTCCACGTGGTGGCTTACGACTTTGGCGTCAAGAAAAACATCTTGCGCATGCTGGCCGAGCGTGGCTGCAAAGTCACTGTGGTGCCGGCCAAAACGCCCGCCGCTGAAGTGCTCAAGCACAAGCCCGATGGCATCTTCTTGTCCAACGGCCCAGGCGATCCAGAGCCTTGCGACTACGCCATTGCTGCAGCCAAAGAATTGATCGAAACCGGCATTCCTACTTTTGGAATTTGCTTGGGTCACCAAATCATGGCCTTGGCCAGCGGTGCCAAAACTTTCAAAATGAAGTTTGGTCACCACGGTGCTAACCATCCGGTCAAAGACCTCGACTCGGGTCGTGTGTCCATCACCAGCCAAAACCACGGCTTTGCCGTGGACGAAAAGTCTTTGCCCTCTAACTTGCGTGCGACGCACGTGTCTTTGTTCGACGGCACACTGCAAGGTTTGGCCCGCACCGACAAACCCGCGTTTTGTTTCCAAGGTCACCCCGAGGCCTCACCGGGTCCTCATGACATTGCTTATCTCTTCGATCGCTTCATCAACTTGATGGAGACCAAATAACATGCCAAAGCGCTCCGACCTTAAAAGCATTCTCATCATTGGCGCTGGCCCCATCATCATTGGCCAGGCCTGTGAGTTCGACTACTCTGGCGTGCAAGCTTGTAAAGCTTTGCGCGAAGAGGGCTACAAAGTCATCTTGATCAACAGCAACCCTGCCACGATCATGACCGACCCCGCCACTGCGGACGTTACCTACATTGAACCTATCACTTGGCAAACGGTTGAGAAGATCATTGCCAAAGAACGACCCGACGCCATCCTGCCCACCATGGGCGGCCAAACAGCGCTCAACTGTGCGCTCGATCTATGGCACAACGGCGTGCTCGACAAATACAAAGTCGAGCTGATTGGCGCCACACCCGAAGCCATTGACAAAGCGGAAGATCGCTTGAAGTTCAAAGACGCCATGACCAAAATTGGTTTGGGCTCTGCGCGCTCTGGGATTGCACACAGCATGGAAGAAGCTTGGGCAGTTCAGCGCGAAATGGGTTTCCCCACCGTCATTCGCCCTAGCTTTACCTTGGGCGGCACAGGCGGCGGTATTGCCTACAACCCAGAAGAATTCGAGACCATTTGCAAACGCGGTTTGGAGGCTTCTCCCACCAATGAGCTTCTCATTGAAGAGTCTTTGTTGGGTTGGAAAGAGTACGAGATGGAAGTGGTTCGCGACAAGGCGGACAACTGCATCATCATCTGCTCCATCGAAAACTTAGACCCCATGGGTGTGCACACCGGCGACTCCATCACGGTTGCGCCTGCACAAACATTGACGGACAAAGAATATCAAATCATGCGCAATGCCAGCTTGGCAGTGCTGCGTGAAATTGGTGTTGACACCGGTGGTTCCAACGTTCAGTTCTCCATCAATCCCAAAGACGGCCGCATGGTGGTCATTGAGATGAACCCACGTGTGTCACGTTCCTCTGCATTGGCTTCTAAAGCCACAGGCTTCCCCATTGCCAAAGTGGCAGCCAAGTTGGCCGTGGGTTACACACTCGATGAATTGCGCAATGAAATTACAGGCGGTGCAACACCCGCCAGTTTCGAGCCCAGCATCGATTACGTGGTGACCAAGATTCCACGTTTTGCCTTCGAAAAATTCCCCACAGCCGACAGCCGCCTGACCACTCAAATGAAGTCGGTGGGCGAGGTGATGGCCATGGGACGTACCTTCCAAGAATCATTCCAAAAAGCCTTGCGCGGTTTGGAAGTGGGCGTCGACGGTTTGAACGAAAAAACGCAAGACCGCGAAGTTCTTGAAAAAGAATTGGGCGAGCCAGGACCCGATCGCATTTGGTACGTGGGCGATGCATTCGCTATGGGCCTGAGTGTGGACGAAGTGTTCAACCTCACCAAAATTGACCCTTGGTTCTTGGTGCAAATTGAAGACATCGTCAAGATCGAACTTGAACTCGAAACCACTAACCTCAAAGCCATCACGGCAGACGAGCTGCGCGCTTTGAAGAAAAAAGGTTTCTCAGATCGCCGCTTGGCCAAGTTGCTCAAAACAACGGAGCACGAAGTGCGTGCTCAGCGCCACGCCATGAATGTGCGCCCCGTTTACAAACGTGTGGACACTTGCGCGGCCGAGTTTTCTACCGACACGGCTTACATGTATTCCACTTATGAAGATGAGTGCGAAGCAGAACCGACCACCAACAAAAAGATCATGGTCTTGGGCGGCGGTCCGAACCGAATTGGTCAGGGCATTGAGTTTGACTATTGCTGCGTGCACGCCGCTTTGGCCATGCGCGAAGATGGTTATGAAACCATCATGGTCAACTGCAACCCTGAAACGGTTTCAACCGACTACGACACGTCAGACCGCTTGTACTTCGAGCCGCTGACGCTGGAAGACGTGCTTGAAATTGTGGACAAAGAAAAGCCCACCGGCGTGATCGTTCAATACGGTGGTCAAACACCTTTGAAATTGGCCCTCGGTTTGGAAGCGGCGGGCGTGCCCATCATTGGTACCAGCCCCGACATGATTGACGCCGCAGAAGACCGCGAGCGTTTCCAAAAATTGTTGCACGAATTGGGCTTGCGTCAGCCGCCCAATGCCACAGCGCGCACAGAACCAGAAGCTTTGGAAAAAGCCGCTGCCTTAGGTTACCCCTTGGTGGTTCGCCCCAGCTACGTGTTGGGTGGCCGTGCCATGGAAATCGTTCACGAGCAACGCGACCTCGAGCGTTACATGCGCGAAGCGGTCAAAGTCAGCAACGATTCCCCCGTGCTGCTCGATCGCTTCTTGAACGATGCCATTGAGTGCGACGTCGATTGCTTGCGCGACCCCGAAGGCAAGACCTTCATCGGCGGCGTGATGGAGCACATTGAACAAGCTGGCGTCCACAGCGGCGACTCTGCTTGCTCCTTGCCCCCTTACAGCTTGAGCGCAGCCACTGTGGATGAACTCAAACGCCAATCAGCGGCCATGGCCGGTGCTTTGAATGTGGTGGGTTTGATGAACGTGCAGTTTGCCATTCAGCACGTCGATGGCAAAGATGTGATTTTTGTGCTCGAGGTGAACCCACGTGCTTCACGTACGGTGCCTTACGTCTCTAAAGCCACAGGCATTCAATTGGCCAAAGTGGCGGCACGTTGCATGGCGGGCCAAACCTTGGCATCACAAGGCATCACCAAAGAGGTCACACCGCCTTATTACAGTGTTAAAGAAGCGGTGTTCCCCTTTGTGAAGTTCCCAGGCGTGGACACCATTCTGGGCCCAGAGATGAAGTCCACCGGTGAAGTGATGGGTGTGGGCAAAACATTTGGCGAAGCTTTTGTGAAGAGCCAAATGGGTGCGGGCACCAAGTTGCCTCGTGAAGGCAAAGTGTTCTTGACGGTTAAGAATGGTGACAAGCCACGTGCCGTTAAAGTGGCGCGTGACTTGGTGGCACTGGGCTTCAAGATCTTTGCAACCAAGGGTACGGCAGCGGCTATTTCTGCTGAAGGCGTCCCCGTTCAGGCTGTGAACAAAGTGACAGAGGGCCGTCCTCACATCGTTGACATGATCAAGAACAATGAAATTTCATTGGTCATCAACACCGTAGAAGAACGTCGCAATGCCATTGCCGATTCGCGCGTCATTCGCACCTCGGCACTCTTGGCTCGTGTCACCACCTTCACGACCATTGCCGGCGCAGAAGCGGCCGTTGAAGGCATGAAATACATGGACAAACTGGATGTCATTTCTGTTCAAGAAATGCACGCCATGTTGCCCGCCTAAAAGAAACTCGGAGACATCTCAGTGGCAACCATTCCTATTACCCTTCGCGGCGCTGAAAAGCTGAAGGCCGAACTGCACCAATTGAAAACGGTGGAGCGTCCTTCTGTGATCAACGCCATTGCCGAAGCACGTGCGCAAGGCGATTTGAGTGAAAACGCAGAATACGAAGCTGCCAAGGACCGTCAAGGTTTTGTGGAAGGTCGCATTCAAGAAGTTGAAGGCAAGCTGTCAGCGGCTCAAATCATCGACCCAGCATCGGTGGATGCCGGTGGTCGTGTGGTGTTTGGTGCCACTGTTGAGTTGGAAGAAGAAAGCACGGGCGAAGTGGTCAAGTACCAAATCGTCGGTGAAGACGAAGCCGATCTCAAGTTGGGCTTGATCAACATCAGCAGTCCCATTGCACGCGCGCTCATTGGCAAAGAGGAGGGCGATGTGGCAGTGGTGCAAGCACCTGGCGGCGAGAAGCGTTACGAAATTGTGGCGGTGTCTTACATCTGAAGTTCGCTTCAGTGCTTACAAAAAAGCATTCCACAAAAAAGGCGTTCATCAGAACGCCTTTTTTTATTCTTTCCAGTGGTCAGCCACCCAAAGCGCTGGCTTGATGAATCTGAATTTTCGATTGCGTTTGCCTGCCAATGCATCAGGCGGATTGCACTCGCCATGAAAAATCACCACGCGCGCATCATTTGGAATTTGAGGAGCGGTCCAATAGTTGGTGGGCCAAGCGGGGATGCTGTGGTACTTGAAACTAGGGCACCACTCGGCAGGCCAATACGCCAACTTGCCTTGCTTGTGCAAGAAGTCTGACAAATAAGCTTGTTCATTTCTGAACTGTTTGCGAATACTGTCAAAGTTGTTGCGGAAGTACTCAAGCACATCAGGATGGGCGCCCAACTCGTATCTGTAAACAGAAGAGTTGCCAGTAATACGCCAGGGCCGCTTGTAGTCGTGAATGATCATGAAGTCGCCAGGCACTTCAAAAAAGCCATCCATGCTGCCCACGATGACCACATCCACATCCAAAAACAAAGCGGTACCTCGCAAGCCGTGCAGGTCTTGTGCAAAGGATGCTAATTTCGTCCAGCCGCGTTCAGGAATGCCAGGCGGTAAATCCAATGCAGGGATAGGCAGGCACTGAACCTCACTGCGAATGCCATGGGCATCGTCGGTAAGGCATACCATGTTGAAATCGCCGGTCAGGTGCCTGCGTACCATGGCGTACAAGCGGTTCACGTACACGGGGCCGTACTTGGTGCCCCATTTCATGCAAATGATGTGGCGTTGAGCAGACTGCACGGTCATGGCTTAGGCTTGATTGCGCTTTTTGATCGACTTTTGTTTGACCTTGGCGCGTTTGACTTGACCGCCGGATGTGAGTCGTTGATTGCCCA
>CANGCI010000073.1 GCA_947451995.1 Comamonadaceae bacterium
CTGCGACAGCCTGCTTGTCTAAACGCTGATTGCCCTCAGGACCAAACACAGCGGGGAAGAAGTCGGGCTGCACTTTGCCCACCAACACGTTGGCATCTGTGACCGCCAAAGGGCCACCACGTCTGTAACTGGCCGGCCCTGGATTGGCACCAGCGCTTTGAGGACCCACGCGCAAACGCGCACCATCAAATTGCAACAAAGAACCACCGCCGGCCGCCACGGTGTGAATGCTCATCATGGGCGCACGCATGCGAATGCCTGCCACTTGCGTTTCAAACTCGCGTTCAAACTGACCTGCATAGTGCGACACATCCGTAGACGTGCCGCCCATGTCAAAGCCAATCACTTTGTCGTGACCCGCGCCTTCGGCGGTGCGCGCCATGCCCACAATGCCCCCAGCAGGACCACTCAAAATGGCATCCTTGCCCGCAAAGGCGTGCGCGTCCGTCAGACCACCGGATGACTGCATGAACATCAGCTTGACGCCTGGCATTTCACTCGCCACTTGGTCGACATAGCGGCGCAAAATGGGTGATAAATAGGCATCGACAACGGTGGTGTCCCCGCGGCTGACAAACTTCATCAAGGGACTGGTTTGATGGGAGGTGCTGATTTGCGTGAAGCCAATTTCACGCGCCAACTGCGCCGCCAAAACTTCGTGTTGCGAATATCGATAGGCGTGCATGAACACAATGGCCACGCTGCGAATGCCAGCATCAAATTGAGTTTGTAATTGCGCGCGCAATGCATCGACATGCAGCGCTTCAATCACCTCACCTTGCGCCGACATGCGCTCTTGCGCTTCAATCACTTCGCTGTACAGCAACTCTGGCAGCACAATGTGACGATCAAACAGGCGAGGACGATTTTGATAAGCAATGCGCAAAGCGTCACGGAAACCTTGTGTAGTGACCAGCAATGTTTTTTCACCTTTGCGCTCCAACAGCGCATTGGTGGCCACCGTCGTGCCCATCTTGACGCAACTGACCAGCGCAGGTGTGACAGCCTGTTCCGGTTTCAAACCCAGCAAATGGCGAATGCCCGCCACAGCGGCATCTTTGTATTGATCAGGATTCTCAGACAGTAATTTGTGCGTGACCAATTGGCCATCGGGCTTTTTGCCGACGATGTCGGTGAACGTGCCCCCTCGGTCAATCCAAAATTGCCAAGTTTTTTGATCAGACTTTGATGCGGTGAATTGCGATTGCATTTTGTAACGGCTGCTGCAAATAGAAACATGGTTTCTACTATGATTGATCCATATTTGACGCAAGGTCAAACAACCCCTCAAGGATATACGTGTTTAAAAATGTGATGGCCTACCGAATTGGGCCCAACTGGAACGCCACCGTACCAGAAATTGAGAGCGCACTGGCTGCCAATCGTTTTGTAGAGTGCGCCCCCGGTCAAGACAAATCGGTCGGCTGGACCGAGCCACGCGGCGTCGCCCATGGTCCCTTGCTAGAGTCCATAGGCGGTCAATGGATTGCCAAATTGTTGATCGAGACCAAGGCCGTCCCCACTTCCGTCGTCAAGCGCAAAGCCGAGTTGCAGGCCAAAGACATTGAGGAGAAAACCGGCCGCAAGCCCGGTAAAAAAGAGCAACGCGAAATGCGCGAAGACATTTTGCACAGCCTGTTGCCCCAAGCCTTTGCCAAGCAAGGTGCCGTCATGGTATGGATCAACCCCAAAGACCGCTTGTTGGCCATCGATGCTGGCAGCACCAGCAAGGCCGACGAGGTCATCACCCAATTGGTGCGCGCGTTGCCAGGGCTCGACCTCAACTTGTTGCAAACGGCCATGTCGCCCCAAACCGGCATGGCCGCTTGGTTGTTGGCCACCGACCCGCACGAGTTGCCCCCTGCTTTAAGTGTTGAAAAAGAATGCGTCCTCAAATCGGGCGCCGAAGACCAACCCATGGTCAAGTACACCCGCCACATTCTGAACACCGACGAAGTGCGCAAGCATGTGCGCGATGGCAAACTGCCCACGCAGCTGGGCCTCAGCTGGGAAGGCAAAGCCAGCTTTGTGCTTACCGACAATTTGCAATTCAAAAAAGTCAGCTTTCTAGACGGCACAGAGCCCGAAGCCATCGGTTCCGAAGGCGATGACAAGTTCGATGCCGATGTGGTCCTGAGCACCGGCATGTTGGGCCCACTCATTCAAGACGTGGTCACGGCTCTGGGCGGTGAAAATGTGTTTGCAGAAGCCGCCTCTTCAGAGGAAGGCCCGCCCTTTTAAGCCTCATGCTGCTGTCGCTCATTTGATTTAATTCACAAGGATCACCGCCATGTTTGCCGTCATTGCCATTTGCATCGGTGCTTGCCTGGGCGCATTGGCGCGCTGGCAATTGGGGCTGTGGCTCAACCCCAGCACATCAAATGATGGTTTATTGCCATGGGGCACCTTGGCCGCCAACTTGATCGGCGGGTACCTCATTGGCGTGGGCGTTGGTATTTTTCAAAACATGCCCCAACTTGCACCCGAGTGGCGCTTGTTGTGCGTCACGGGCTTTTTAGGCGCACTGACCACCTTTTCCACGTTTTCTGCAGAAGTGGTCGGCATGTTGCAACAAGGTAGACTGGCACTGGCCTTGTTCACGGCAGGCATCCATTTGCTGGGCTCCTTGGTTTTGACTTATTTTGGGCTTTACACTGTCAAATTACTCGGTATTAGTCCTATGCCCTAAATCTGGGGAATGAGGTCTACTGCAACATTGTTTGGTTTTACTTGGAGCACCTATGACCCTGAATCACATTGCACGTCGCCTAGCCCTTGGTGTGGCTGTGGCCATCCCCTTGGCTTTGACCGTCAGCACCAGCGCACAAGCACAAGCTTTCTTCCGCATTGGCACAGGCGGCACAGCCGGCACTTACTACCCCGTGGGCGGCATGATTGCCAACGCGGTGTCTGTACCTGGCAAATTGATCGCCACTGCACAGGCCACCAATGGCTCTGTGGCCAACGTCAATGGCGTGGCCAGCGGCGCAATGGAATCAGGTTTCTCTCAGTCTGACGTGGCCACTTGGGCCCAAAAAGGCACGGGCATCTACGAAGGCAAGCCCAACATTCCAGATTTGCGCCTCATCGCCAACCTCTACCCTGAAACCATTCACGTAGTGGTCAAAAAATCTTCTGGCATCAAAAGCATTGCTGAACTCAAAGGCAAGCGCGTTGCTTTGGACGAGCCAGGCTCCGGCACTTTGGTCAATGCCCGTTTGATCTTGGCCGCTTACAACATCAAAGAATCCGAAATCAAGCCCGAGTACATCAAGCCCAACCAAGCGGCTGACAAAATGAAAGACGGCGCTTTGGATGCCTTCTTCTTCGTGGGCGGTGCACCGGCTGGCGCCATTGCCGAATTGGCTTCTAGTGGCGGCGGCATTGCCTTGTTGCCCATCGATGGCGCACAAGCACAAGCCTTGCGCAGCACCAGCAGCTTCTTTGCCAACGACAACGTGCCTGCTGCAACGTACAAAGACGTCGACGCAGTCAACACATTGTCTGTGGGTGCCCAGTGGGTGACCAGTGCCAAAGCTGACACAGAAACCATCTACCAAATCACCAAAGCTTTGTACAGCGAGTCCACCCAAAAAGCATTGGCCGCTGGCCACGCCAAGGGCAAGCTGATCACCTTGAAAAATGCTGTGCAAGGTGCTGGCATTCCTTTCCACCCCGGTGCAGAAAAGTTCTACCGCGAAGCCGGTGTCTTGAAATAATTTAACGTTTCGTTAAATGCCAACGGGCGGGTTAACTTCAGGTTAACTCGCCCGTTATTACTTGAAGTTTCCAGAGTATTCACATGACCGCTGCCACCCTGCTTCCCGACGATCAAAAACTACAAGAACTCGAAGAACAGTTTGATCCCGAAATGCGCTTTCGGCCCACCTTGCCGCCTGCCACGCAAATCGTCAAATGGCTCTTGATTGCCCTGTCTTGCTTTCACTACTACACCGCAGGCTTTGGCTTGCTGCAAGAAATCACGCACCGCGGCGTGCACTTGGCCTTTGTGTTGGGCATGATTTTTTTGGTGTTTGCAGCCAGCAGTTCGTCTGCCAATCGCGACCTTCAAAGTTCGTTTTTAAATCCAGGTGGTGTACCGCTGGTGGACTGGCTTTTGGCAGGTGCTTGCGCATTGAGCGTTTTGTACATCCCCTATGTCTTTGATGACCTGATGTTCCGCGTGGGCAACCCCAGCAACATGGACGTCATCATGGGCAGCATTCTGTTCATCACCTTGCTGGAAGCCACACGTCGCTCCATGGGATGGCCTTTGCCACTGATCGCGATTGGCTTCACGGCTTATGCATTGCTTGGCCCCTACTTCCCCGGTTTGCTCAAACATGCGGGCGCCAATTGGTCCATGATGATCAATCACCAGTACCTCACCAGCCAAGGCATTTACGGCGTGGCGGTGGGCGTGGTGGCCACGTATGTTTTTCACTTTGTGTTGTTTGGCGTCATGGCCACACGCATTGGCTTGGGTCAATTGTTCTTAGACGTTGCTTCTAGCATTGCTGGCCGTTATGCCGGCGGCCCTGCCAAGGTCAGCGTATTTGGCTCCGCCCTGTTTGGCATGTTGAGTGGCTCGTCCGTGGCCAATGCCGTCACGGTGGGCTCGCTCACCATTCCCGCCATGATTCGTGTGGGTTACAAAAAGCACTTTGCGGCAGCGGTTGAAGCGGCCTCATCCACAGGCGGACAAATTACACCGCCCGTGTTGGGTGCTGCAGCGTTCTTGATGATTGAATTCTTGAACGTGCCCTACCAAACCATCATTGCCGCATCCGTGGTGCCTGCGTTCATGCACTTCTTTGGCGTTTTCATGCAAGTGCACTTCGAAGCCAAGCGATATGGCCTGCGCGGACTCACAGAAGAAGAAATGCCACGTTTGGCCGAGTCACTCAAAATGCGTTGGCCCACCCTCATTCCTTTGGGCTTGCTGATCAGCATTTTGGTTTCAGGTCGCACGCCTTATTTGGCGGCATTTGTGGGCATCAGCTCATGTGCCATTGTGGGCATGTCCACCAAAATCAGTGGCAATCAACTCAAGAACTGGGGCCTTTTGGTGGTCATGCATGCCATCTTGATGACCATCGCCTTCTCCGATTTTGGCAATGACAACAGCACCATCAAATTGGTCTTGTTTGCATTGGCTTTGATTGTCGGCACAGCAGCCTACATCTGGGCAGGTGTGCGCGGTCGCATTGAACCGCATGTCTTGATTGAAGCGCTTGAAACTGGCGCCAAGTACGCCTTGGCTGTGGGTGCCGCGGCGGCCACCGTGGGCATCGTGATTGGTGTGGTCACGCTCACTGGCGTAGGCTTCAAGATCAGCTACATCATCACGCAAGCAGCGCAAACCATTTCTGCATTCATGAGCGGCTGGATCCCTGCAGATTGGGCGTCCTTGAACACGCTCACCTTGCTTGCAGCCCTCACCATGACCGGTCTGGTTTGCATCTTGATGGGCTGCGGTGTGCCCACCACAGCCACCTACATCATCATGGTCACCGTGGCTGCCCCCACCTTGGTGGGCTTGGGTGTAGAGCCCTTGGTTGCGCACTTCTTTGTGTTCTATTACGGCGTGCTGGCCGACATCACGCCACCGGTGGCTCTGGCCGCTTATGCAGCGGCAGGCATGGCCGGCAGTGACCCCTTCAAAACAGGCAACACGGCATTCCGTTTAGGTCTGGCCAAAGCTTTGGTGCCCTTCGTGTTTGTGTTCTCACCGTCTTTGCTGTTGGTGGCCAAGGGCTTTACATGGGAAAGTTTCATCATCACCTTCACGGGTTGCGTGATGGGCATCACCTTGATGGCCGCCGCCTTGAGCAGGTTCTTGTTGGTTGAAATGAAACGCTGGGAACAGCTGTCTTGTTTGTTTGCAGCCCTGTTGATGATTGCGCCAAGCCTGACGGCCACCTTGGTGGGTGTCGCGTTGGTCATTCCCATGATGGTGAATCAGTTCAGAAGGGCCAAATTAGCCTAAGCACGACAAGATCTCACACGTGCATTTTGTTCAACAAAAAGCCCTTGCCCATCAGCAAGGGCTTTTTTCATTCATTGGCGGCCTTGTCAAGCACAGGGTTGTCGCGCAAGCTCAAGACCTTCAAACCTGTGGCCATTTCAATGGCCGACTGATAAGGTGGTAAGTTGGTGCACTCAAGCACCAGCGTCTTGAGTAGTGGCGAAGCCTGCACCAGTGACATTGCCGCGGCCACCACTTCCTGCTGCGCTTGAGCTGCATCCAGATGCGCTTGGTTGCCCAGAATACTTTGACAAAAGTGACTGTCGGGCGGCATGCCTTTCACCATCAAACGACGCACTTGATCTGCGTCCAAACCTGCACCTGCCCAATGCATCGGCGTCAAGCTGTGGGCATCGATGCTCAACACGCCCACACTCGACTCCTTTTGCAGCAACTCTGGCAGCAGACACAGACTGGACGTGATGACGGGTACAGGCGACAGCGCTTGCAGCGCCTGCTGCCAGAGCACCAAAAAACCGCAGCTGGTGGTGATGGCCGTCGCACCGCTTTGGACCAAAGTTTGAATCGCCTCAGCAAACAAAGGGGCGAAAGCACTGTGCGCGAAAGCAAGTTGCTGCTTCACAATCAGTTGCGGCAACGCCCCTTGCACCACCGCTTCTAGAACATGCGGCCCCCAACTGCTGGCCAGACCCAAATCGCCTGGCAACCTTGGGAAAAGTGTGTCCAGTTTGATCAAACCCAAACCCGGGTGGGGTAATGCAGTAAGGGAAGTCATTGTTTTTGGGTTTATGCTTACAGATCTTTCATTTTTGATTTTCTAGGAGAAAGCATGATTCGCAAAGCACTCATTTGCCTTTTCAGCATGACCGCCGTCGGTGCCGTCATGGCACAAACCAAGTGGGATTTGCCCGCTGCTTATCCCGCCTCCAACTTCCACACTGAAAACTTGACACAGTTTGCAGCTGACATCGACAAAGCCACTGGCGGCAAATTGAAGATCACAGTGCACGCCAACGCCTCTTTGTTCAAAGCCAACGAAATCAAACGTGCCGTCCAAGGTGGCCAAGCCCCCATTGGCGAAGTGTTGTTGGCCAACTTTGAAAATGAAAACCCCCTGTACGGTGCCGATGGCATTCCCTTCTTGGCCACCAGCTATGCCGACTCCAAGCGTTTGGCAGAAGTGCAAAAGCCTTACCTTGATAAATTGTTAGGCACTCAGGGCATGAAACTGCTGTACACAGTGGCATGGCCCCCACAAGGCATTTACGTCAAAAAGGAAATCGCCTCCGTGGCCGATATGCGCGGCCTCAAATGGCGCGCGTACAGCCCTGCCACGGGCAAGATTGCAGAATTGATTGGCGCACAGCCCGTCACCATTCAAGCCGCCGAATTGTCTCAAGCCTTGGCCACAGGCGTGGTTGAAAGCTACATGAGCTCTGGCTCTACAGGCTACGACAGCAAAACCTACGAAAGCATCAAGTACTGGTATGACACCCAAGCTTGGTTGCCCAAGAATGCGGTCATCGTGAACAAGAAAGCGTTTGACGCTTTGGACGCCGGCACACAAGCCGCCGTGATCAAAGCAGCCGCCGATGCCGAAGTTCGCGGCTGGAAAGTCAGCGAAGAGAAAAACGATTGGTACAAAAAAGCCCTGACGGAAAAAGGCATGAAGATCATGACACCGTCTCCTAAGTTGATCGCCGACTTGAAACAAGTAGGTACGATCATGCTGGCCGACTGGCAAAAGAAAGCCGGCCCCGATGGTGAGGCCATGATTGCCGCATTCAACAAAGCTTCTGCCGCAGCAGCCAAACCTGCTGCGAAGAAGTAATCGATGCGTCGATTTCTAGACCGACTCTATCTGTGGTCAGGGTACCTGGGTGCCCTCTTCATCGTGGCCATTTGCGTGGCCATGGTGGGCCAAAGTATTTTGCGTGAGATGGGAGTTCGCACCGGCGCTGTCAATGACGTGGTGTCTTGGTTCTGTGCCGCTGCCGCTTTCTTCACCATGGCCCATGCTTTCAAACATGGCGACTTTGTTCGCGTCACCTTGATGCTCGAATCGGCCAGCCCTGCCAATCGCAGGCGCTTAGAGTTGGTCTCGCTGTTCATTGGCAGCGTGGCCACCGCCTATTTGGCTTGGTCTGCTTGCCTGTTCACTTACGAGAGCTGGGAGTTCAATGACATGGCGCAAGGCATGTTGCCCATGCCCTTGTGGATTCCGCAGTTGAGTTTTGCGTTCGGTGCTGTGTTGTTGTGGGTTGCCGTCGTCGACGAATTGCAACTGGTGCTGCGCGGTGAGACCCCCACTTTTGTTCGCGCTGTGGAAGAACGCCACGCCAAGGGCGATTTCTCTTCGGACATTTAATGACTACTTTAGCGATTGGCGGCTTGCTGCTGTTCATCATGTTGTTGCTGCTCAGCGGCGGCGTTTGGATTGCCATGACCTTGGCCATTTGCGGCTGGGTTGGGCAAGCATTTTTCACCACCACCCAGCCTGGCAAAAACTTATTTTCTGCCTTTTGGGAAAGCAACGCATCGTGGGAACTTGCTGCATTGCCACTCTTTGTTTGGATGGGCGAAATTTTGTTTCGCACCAAACTCAGCGAGGAAATGTTTGAAGGACTGCGGCCTTGGCTCAATCGCATTCCAGGGCGCTTGATGCACACCACTGTGTTGGGTTGCGGCATTTTTGGCTCGGTCTCTGGCTCCTCAGCCGCTACTTGCGCAACCATCAGCAAAGTAGCCTTACCCGAGTTGATGAAGCGCGGCTACGACGAGAAAATTGCCCTAGGTTCTTTGGCCACTGCTGGCACCTTGGGCATCTTGATACCACCTTCCATCACCATGGTGGTTTACGCCGTTGCAGCCGATGCCTCCATCATCCGCATTTTTCTGGCCGGCTTTCTGCCTGGCTTCTTGTTGATGGCTTTGTTCAGCGGCTACATCATCTGGTGGAGCTTGCGCAACCCGGACAAAGTACCAGCAGCCGATCCGCCTTCAAGCTTCATCGAGAAGATCAAGCAATCAGGCAACCTGATACCTTGTGGCGCGCTCATTGTGTTTGTCTGCTGGGTCTTGATTGCCGGTTATGCCACGGCCACGGAATGTGCCGCTTATGGCGTGGTGGGCTCTTTGGCATTGGCCCTGTGGTCACGCAGCCTGACCTGGGAAAACTTCTGGGAAGGCCTGATGGGCACCACCCGCACCAGCTGCATGATCATGTTCATCTTGGCAGGTGCTGCCTTCCTCACCAAAACCATGGCTTTTACGGGCATTCCCCGTGAATTGGCCGATTGGGTCAACAGCATGCAACTCTCGCCAATGGCCTTGATTGCTGTGCTCACAGTGGTCTATTTGATTTTGGGCACCGCCTTGGACGGCATCAGTATGATTGTGCTGACCAGTGCCGTGGTCTTGCCCATGATCCAAAAGGCAGGCTTTGACCTCATTTGGTTTGGCATCTTCATTGTGCTTTTGGTCGAGATTGCCGAAGTCACGCCGCCAGTGGGTTTCAATTTGTTCGTTTTGCAAAACATGACAGGCAAAGACAGCAACACCATCGCCAAGGCGGCCATTCCCTTCTTCTTGTGCCTGGTGGTTTGCATCGTTCTGATCACTGTTTTTCCGCAAATCGTCACCTACCTGCCAGATGTCGTGATGGGTGCTGACAAATAAGAGGGGCGCCCTCTGGCAAAGCGGCGCAAAGCCAGAGGATTTCAGTCGGATTTCTCCTAAGGGAAAGTCCTAGAAAAATCTGTCTTTTGGCATGCTCTACTATGGATTGAATTCAATCCGAGGAGTTACGCATGCAGGTTCAAATGAAGGTCAACGGCAAATCAGTTTCCGTTGACGCCGCCCCCAACACATTGCTCGTTCAAGCCTTGCGCGAGCACCTCAAACTCACTGGCACCCACGTGGGTTGCGATACCGCCCAATGCGGTGCTTGTACTGTTCATGTGAACGGCCGTGCAGTGAAGTCATGCAACATGCTCACCGCACAGGCGCAAGGTACCGAAGTCACCACCATTGAAGGCATGGCCCAAGCCGACGGCACCATGCACCCCATGCAAGCGGCATTCAAAGAATGCCACGGCTTGCAGTGCGGTTTCTGCACACCTGGCATGGTCATGAGCGCGGTCGACATCGCCAAGCGTCACCCCAATGCCAGCGAAACCGAAATTCGTGAATTGCTCGAAGGCAATCTGTGCCGTTGCACTGGTTACCAAAACATCGTCAAGGCCGTGCAGCAAGGTTCTGCTGCCATGAAAGCTTAAGGAGCTCACCATGGGTGCATCAGATTTCTCCAAACTCCCCCACATCGGTGAAGCCTTGCGCCGCAAGGAAGACTATCGCTTCCTCACAGGCGCTGGCAATTACACCGACGACATTCGCCTAGACAACATGACGCACGCGGTGTTCGTGCGTTCACCGCATGCGCACGCCAACATCAAAAGCATCAACAAAGCGGCAGCCTTGGCCGCACCGGGTGTGGTGGCCGTGCTGGACGGACCTGATGTGGTCGATGCCAAAATCAATGGCCTGCCTTGCGGCTGGCTGATCACCGACACCAGCGGCAAACCCATGAACGAGCCGCCTCACCCCATCCTTGCCAACGGCAAGGTTCGTTACGTGGGCGACCACGTGGCCATGGTGGTGGCCGAAACTTTAGAGCAAGCCAAAAACGCAGCTGAATTGGTGGAAGTAGAGTACGACGTGTTGACCGCCGTGGTCGATGTGCGTCAAGCCAAAACGGCCACAGCCCTGCACGCAGAAGCGCCGAACAACCATTGCTACAACTGGGCCATTGGCGACAAGGCCGCTGTCGACGCGGCCTTTGCCAATGCAGCACACGTCACCAAGCTCGATCTCATCAACAACCGCTTGGCGCCTAACCCCATGGAGCCACGCGCCGCCATTGGCAGCTACAACCGCGCCAGCGACGAATACACACTGTACGTGTCCAATCAAAATCCGCACGTCGAGCGTCTGCTCATGACCGCGTTTGTGATGGGTTTGCCCGAACACAAAGTGCGCGTGATTGCTCCCGATGTGGGCGGTGGTTTTGGCGCCAAAATTTACTTGTACGCTGAAGATGTGTGTCTCACTTGGGCTTCTAAAAAGCTCAACCGCAACATCAAGTGGAACTGCGATCGCTCAGAAGCTTTCTTAAGCGATGCGCACGGCCGTGACCATTCCAGCCACGCCGAATTGGCCATCGACAAAGACGGCAAGTTCTTGGCTTTGC
>CANGCI010000074.1 GCA_947451995.1 Comamonadaceae bacterium
GACAATCTGATCATCGACATCACGGCCGAAGAAGTGCCCATCTTGGATGGCTCGGCTTCTTCCTTTGTGTTTTTGTTGCAAAGCGCTGGCATCGAACTTCAAAAAGCACCGAAAAAATTCATCCGCGTGCTCAAAACCGTTGAAGTGCGCGAAGGCCAAGGCGAGAACGTCAAGTGGGCCAAACTCGAACCCTACGACGGTTATCGACTGAGCTTTGAAATTGAATTTAAGCATCCCGCTGTCGACTCCACAGGTCAGCAAGTGGTGTTTGACATGGGACGCGATGTTTATGCTCGCGACATTGCGCGGGCTCGCACTTTTGGTTTCACCAAAGACGTTGAAATGCTGCGCTCCAATGGCTTGGCCTTGGGCGGTGGCTTGGACAATGCCATTGTGATGGACGACTACAAGGTCTTGAACAGCGATGGTTTGCGTTACGACGACGAGTTCGTGAAGCACAAAATTTTGGACGCCATGGGCGACCTGTACATCATTGGCAAACCTTTCATTGCCAGCTACACCGCTTTCCGTTCGGGCCATGCCATGAACAACCAATTGATTCGCGCCTTGCTCGATCAACCCGATGCCTATGAAATCGTCAGCTTTGACGATGTCAAAAAAGCACCCGAAGGTTTTGCCTTGCCTGTGCGTGCTTGGTAATTGCAAGGCATGAACACGGCTGCCCAGTCTTCTTTGCGCGATTTGCTGTCGCACCAACCCTTCTTGCGTTTTTGGCTGGCGCGTTTGGCCGGTATCTTGGCCACGCAAATGTTGATGGTGGCTTTGGCCTGGCACATGTACGAAATCACGGGCAGTGCCTGGGACCTGGGTTTGGTGGGCTTGTTTCAATTTGTGCCCGCGCTGATCTTGACATTGCCTGCGGGGCAAATTGTGGACCGTGTTCACAAGGTCCACATTTACGCCACGTGCATGCTGGTCCAAACAGCCGTGGCCGGTTTGTTGGTTTGGGGCACCGCCACCGATCAAGTAACGCGCGAGTTGGTGTTGTTCATCTCAGCTGTGCTGGGCATGGTGCGCTCTTTTCAAATGCCAACGCAACAAGCACTCACGCCGCACTTGGTGCCCAGTCATCTTTTGCAACGCGCAGTGGCTTTAAGTTCCACTGGCGTGCAAACAGCCGTCATTGGCGGGCCTGCGCTGGGCGGTATTTTGTACGCCATGCATGTGAATGCGGTGTATGTCACGTGTGCAGCCTGTTTGTTCATTGCTTTTTTATTGGCCTTGACCGTTCGCTACGACCACAAGCCTTCCAAAGCAGCCGCTGATTTGCGCAGCGTGTTGGCAGGTGCTCACTTTGTGTGGCATCACAAGGTCTTGTTGGGTGCCATTGCCTTGGATTTATTTGCTGTGCTGCTTGGCGGCGTTACAGCGCTCTTGCCCATTTATGCCAAAGACATTTTGCACACAGGGCCTGAAGGCTTAGGACTCTTGCGTTCATCACCTGCTGTGGGTGCTTTGTTGATGGCAGTCGTTTTAACGCAGTGGCCCATCGAGCGGCGCGTGGGCCGTTGGATGTTGATTGCCGTGGGCGTGTTTGGTTTGGCCAATTTTGTATTTGGCATCTCAACGCACTTTGTGTTGTCGATGGCGGCTTTGATGGTGGCAGGCGCTGCCGACAACGTCAGCGTGGTGACGCGCCTGACGTTGCTGCAACTGGAAACACCCGATGACATGCGCGGCCGTGTTGCCGCCGTCAACTCGATCTTCATTGGTGCTTCCAATCAGTTGGGCGAGTTTGAGTCGGGTACGACAGCCGCCATGTGGGGGCCCGTTGGCTCAGCGATTTTTGGGGGCTTGGCCACAGTGGGGGTGGCCGTGGCTGCAGTGAAGTTCTTCCCCGAGTTGGCCAAGCGCGACCGCATGGTCATGCCCAAGTAAAACAGTCCTTGCTGATAGTCTGCGAGGCGGACATTGCCCAATGTGGCAACTGCCAATGGTTTCAGTTGCTGAATGACTGGGCTGCTTAATGGCTTCGCCCATCACGGTACATGCCGTGGGTCTTGCGATTGAGCACATCCAATGCCGCCAGCTTGTTCATGGACGGACTGGCATGCGCATGCGTGATGGCCAAACCCAGCGCATCGGCTGCATCGGGACCCGGCACCGAAGGCAACTTCAGCATGCGTTTCACCATCTCTTGAATTTGTGACTTGGCGGCACGGCCATGTCCTGTGATGGCCTTTTTCATTTGCAAAGCGGTGTACTCGGCCACAGGCAAATTGCACGTCACCAACGCAGTCACGCAGCAACCGCGCGCTTGGCCCAATAGCAAGGTGGCTTGCGGATTGACGTTGACGAACACAATTTCGACCGAGGCTGCGTTGGGTTGGTAGCGCTGGTTGATTTCGACAATGCCGTCGTAAATCACCTTCAAGCGATTGGGCAAGTTGCCTTGCTGAACTTTGTCCGTGCGAATGACGCCACTGGCCACATAGGTCAGTTTGGAGCCGTCCACATCAATCACACCAAAGCCAGTGGTTTGAAGGCCGGGGTCAATGCCAAGAATTCTCATGGGTGGATTGTGATGGCTAGAGGGTGAGAGGTGACTCAGGGTACCGCAACATCGTTCATGCGCGCCATGATGGTTTGCGCACGGTCGCTGAGGTAGACCGATTGCGGCAGCTTTTCAAAGTAGCGGGGTCGCGGCAGCATCACGGCCAAGCGGGCAGCCTCCCATTCGGTGAGCTGGCTGGCAGACTTTTGAAAATAATGCCGCGCTGCTGCTTCTGCGCCAAACACGCCGTTGCCCCATTCCACATGGTTCAGGTAGAGCGTGAGGATTTTCTTTTTGGACAAGAAGCTTTCCAAGGCCACCGTGATGACCCATTCTTGGCCTTTGCGAATCAGGGTTCGCTCGCCACTGAGCAATAGATTTTTGGCCAATTGCTGGGTGATGGTAGAGCCGCCCACAATTTTGGGGGCCGCCACTTTGCCATTTTTCTTTTGCGCAGCCTGCGCTTCTAGTTTGGCTTGGGCTTTGGCATTTTTGCTCCACGCTTTTTCCACAGCATCCCACCACACGCCGTTGTGGCTGGTGAAGGCGCTGTCTTCGGAGGCCAGCACGGCGCGTTTGAGCGGTTTGGCGATTTGCTCTGAAGGCATCCAAGTTTGGCGCCACAACAAGCGACCTTGGCTGCTCACAATTTGCCAGGCTTGTGAACGTTCAAATGCGGTCGAGGAGGGATCGACCACCGCCATGAAACCCACGCGTCCAATGAAAAACAATTGCAACAAGACGAAGCCAGCCAACAGCAACAAAAGCCATTGTTTGAATGCGTAGAGTGCGTAGCGCATGAATGACGTTGTTGAAAGAGAAGATCAGGACTGCGCCAACAAGGCGCGCAGCTCGGCCAAAACAGGTGCTGTAGGTGGGCGGACGCCACGCCAGACATAGAAGGATTCGGCGGCTTGCTCGACCAGCATGCCCAGCCCATCACGCGCTTGTGCGCCGTGTGCAGTGGCCCATTGCATGAAGCCTTGTGCCGCAGGGCCGTACATCAAATCGCAAGCCATACCGCCTTGTTTGAGAACACTGTGAGGTACGGGCACTTCGCCTTGATGCAAGCTGCTGCTGGACGCATTGATCACCACATCAAAGGACTGACTGAACAGTCCTTCGTGTTGCAAACTCAAGGCCTGGCAGTCGACCCCTTGCTCTGAGGCCAATGTGGCATGTCGTTGCACCAGTTCCGTGGCTTTCTCGGCTGTTCGATTGCAGACCCAGAGTTGGCGCGGTTTTTCGCACAGCAGGGGCCCTAAGACGCCAGCCGAGGCACCGCCCGCACCAATCAACAAAACGCTTTTGCCTTCCAGCTGACAGCCCGCGTTGCGAACCAAGTCGGTGACCAAGCCTAAGCCGTCGGTGTTTTCGCCATAGATGGTTTGTCCGTCAAATTTCAAGGTGTTGCAAGCTTGCGCCAAAAGCACACGGGGACTGCAGTGGGTGGCCAATGCCGCAGCTTCTGTTTTGAAGGGCAAGGTGACGTTGCAACCTTTGCCGCCTTGGTGTTGGAAGGCATGCAAGCTGTTGGCAAATCCGTCCAGCGGCGCTTTTGTCTTGTGATACACCAAACTTTGATCGGTCAGCTGCGCAAAACGTGCGTGAATCCACGGCGATTTGCTGTGTTCAATGGGATGGCCGAAAACGCAGTACGTGTCCATGCAATTCAATCGGTTATGGGGTTCGTTGAATGGGTGTTGAGCGAGCTGAAGCGGCACTGTTTTGAGGCGCCAACATGTTGGTTTCTAGGGTTTCATCGCGCGCAAAGTGAAAGCGTGACACCACCACCAATTGGTCCGCTTGACGCTTCATCTCTGGCGTGAATGCATCAAAGGGTGAGGCGCCGCGCACGATGGCTTGCGCGCGTTTGTCTAGCAGGGGTTTGCCAGATGCACTGGCAATTTCAGTTTCAAGCACACGGCCTTTGGCATCGAGTGTGATCACCATGGTGAGGCTGCCATAGAGTTTTTCGCCGCCCGCTTGCGGAAAATTTTCTGTCCCTGTGAGTTCGATGGTGCGACGCATCTTGTCGTAGTAACGCGCAAAGGAAACTTCTTGGGTGGCAGGGCCAATGTAGCGTTTTTTGGGTCCACCTTGCAGAGCTTGTGATTGCTTTTCGATTTGCGCCAACTGGCTGGCGAGCTGGTGTTTGCGCTCGATCACGGCATCGGTCTTACCGTCACTGGCCGCGCTTGGCGCTTGGTTGCTGAGCTGTGACAACTCTTGCTTGAGTTGTTCGATGAGCCGCACTTGTTCGTTTTTCAGGGCCTCAATTTTTTTCTCAACTTGCTGCAACTCTTGACCGTTTTGATCTTGCACATTGGCGCTGAAAGGGCTGCTTTGTATTCCGGTTCCTGGCACTTGGCCACCGCCTGCCAAATTGACCTGCGCCAATGCCATGGGTGCATCGGGCGCGTTGGTGCTGCGTGAATTGACCAACACCACTTCCAAAGTGTTGGTTTCAAACATGCGATCAAAGGTGGCAGGCGAGACCCATTTCAAGGTGAGCAGTGCCGCATGCACCAGCACCGAAACACCCAAAGCCCACACCAAGGTGCGGTGCGAAGTGCTTGCAGAAAAAGGTGCTGTTGACGTCGACATGAATTATTCTTCGGCGGGCGCCTCGTTGACGTTCAGCGCAATGGCAATGGGGCCTGTGGCCGCTTCGTCCAAATCTTCCATGGCCTCCTCCAAACCTGCTTCGCTGTTTTCGGCGCCAGAATGTTCCGTGATGATTTTCTCAACGACGGTGCCACTGACGTCCAGCGCCATGGCATCGATGGCGCCCAATTGAACCTTGACCTTGTCACCGCGCATCAAGCCCGAGGCCCCCATGACAGTGAGCATGAGTGGCAAATGGTCTGCGCGCACCAACCAACTGCCACCCGCCATTTCTTTGACCAAACTGGCCACCACTTCCGTGATGTTTTCTTGCTTCAGGTATTGCAATGTCCAGAAGCGCTCCATGCCGGATTGGTAGCCGTTGTAAGCGGTGTAGGCCGCATCAAAGGCACTGATGATGGCAAACAGTTGTGCATCCTTCGGTTTGAAGGGTGCGGCCAATGCCGCTGTGGCGCCGTGTTGGGCGCAGGCAATGATTTGCCATTGGTTAACCAAGTCGGTGTAACGGCGCAAGGGTGAAGTGCTCCACGCATACGCAGGCACGCCAATGCCAGCATGCGGCAGGGCCTTGGTGCCCATGCGCACTTTGACGCCGGGTGCCATGCTGGCTTGGCTGCGGTAGATGGCCGGAACGCCCAAACTGGCCAGCCATTGGCCCCATGTGCTGTTGGCCAAGATCATGGCCTCGGCCACGATCAAGTCGAGGGGCGCGCCGCGTTGGCGTACCGAAATCTGCACCGACTCTTGACCTGTGGGCGGCGTGTCTTTGTTGTCACGGACCAAACGGAAGTTGTAGTCGGGGCGGTTGAAATTCTCGGGCTTGCCGCGCACCACTTCGCGGCCCGCCTTGAGGTGTTGTGCCAAGCGCCAGAAAAATGCCAATTCGCTGTGCGCAATCGGCAGTTGGGGTTCACCTTCGCGGGCTGCGGGTGCAGCGTCCTCTAACCAAGCTTGTGTCACCCATTGATCGAGTTGATCGTGGCGCAAATTGGCGTTGATGGGCACGCGCTCCAATTTGGTTTCGGTGTGTTGAATGCTGAGCGTGGCTTCGTCCAACGTGACGTACAGCGACACCGCTGGGCAGGCCTGGCCTTCGGCCAAGGTGTAGCTTTGCACCACTTCATCGGGCAGCATGGTGATTTTGTAGCCCGGCATGTACACGGTGGACAAACGGTTGCGGCCCACGTTGTCGATGGCGCTGTTGGGCGCGATGGCCAAGCCAGGGGCCGCAATGTGAATGCCCACCACCACTTGGCCGGAGCCCAGCCCTTGCAAAGACAAGGCATCGTCGATTTCAGTGGTTTGTGAATCGTCGATGGAGTAGGCCTGTACGTTGGCCAATGGCAATTCCTGCGCAATGGCAGGCGCATCCAATTTGGGAAAGCCAGTGCCCTTGGGGAAGTTGTCAAACAAAAAGCGTTGCCAATGAAAGTCATAGGCGCTGGCAATGGCACCGGCGTTTTGCAGCAAAGTCAGCGGCGCAGTTTGACTGGCACGACTGGCCTCGACCACCGCTTTGTATTCGGGTGCATTCTTGTCGGGGCGGAACAAAATTTTGTAAAGCTGCTCTTTGATGGGGGCAGGGCATTGACCCGCCATCAGTTCGTGCGACCAACTTTCAATCTGCGCTTGAATTTGTTTTTTCTTCTCTATCCCTGCCAAAGCCAATTGCACTGTTTCGGCAGAGGCCTTTTTGAATCGGCCTTTGCCAGCACGGCGAAAATAATGAGGCGCTTCGTAGAGGCGAATGAGGGCCCCCACCTGCTGCGCGGTGGTGGCATCTGCATTGAAATACTCGCGGGCCACTTCGGCAAAACCGAACTCGGTGTCGGGCGCGAATTCCCACGCCAAATCAAGCTCAATGCTTTGGCTGATGGTGGCCGCGTCTGCCAGCAGTTGGGCAGGCGCTGGCTTGTCAAATTTCAAAAGCACATTGGCGCCTTTGACTTTGACCCGCTTGCCGCTGTCCAATTCCACTTGCACCGAGGCTTCTGCCTCTGACAAGACGCGTCCGGCAACAAATTTGCCAGCTTCTTCAAACAATAAAAACATGAGCGCAATTGTCCCATGCGCAGGCCCTTGGGCAAGCCTGAGGGGGTTCAAATTTAGGGTGAAAGCGCCTAAATCTGCCGAAGCAAAGGATAATTCGGCCATGTCTCGTGTCATCGAAAAACCCAGTTGGTCGTCTCGCTTCCTTCATTTGTTTGAAGGTTTTGACGGGCCATTGGCCTTTGCGGTCTTTGTACTGGCCTGCGCGGGCATGCTCATCATGTACTCCTCGGGCTACGACCATGGCACGCGTTTTGTGGACCATGGGCGCAACATGCTGATTGCCGGCGCCATCATGTTTGTGGTGGCTCAAATTCCACCGCAGCGGCTGATGACCTTGGCGGTGCCCATCTACACGGTGGGCGTGCTGCTGCTGATTGCCGTGGCCATTTTCGGCATCACCAAGAAGGGTGCGCGGCGCTGGCTCAACGTCGGTGTGGTCATTCAGCCTAGCGAAATTCTCAAAATTGCCATGCCCCTGATGCTGTCTTGGTGGTTTCAAAAGCGGGAAGGCCAACTGCGACCGCTTGACTTTGGGGTGGCGGCCCTTTTGTTGATGCTGCCTGTGGGGCTCATCATGCGTCAGCCCGATCTGGGAACCGCTTTGCTGGTGCTCAGCACCGGCGTGGCCGTGCTGTTTTTTGCGGGTTTGAGTTGGCGCTTGATTTTGCCGCCTGTCTTGTTGGGCTTGATTGGATTGAGTTTGCTGGTGGCGTTTGAAACGCAGTTGTGCGCTGAGGGGGTAGATTGGAAGGTCTTGCACGAGTACCAACGACAGCGGGTTTGCACCTTGCTCGACCCAGCGCGAGACCCCTTGGGCAAAGGCTTTCACATCATTCAAGGCATGATTGCCATTGGTTCGGGCGGCTTTTGGGGCAAGGGGTTCATGCAGGGCACGCAAACCCACTTGGAGTTCATTCCCGAGCGCACCACCGACTTTATCTTTGCGGCTTTTTCTGAAGAGTTTGGCCTGCTTGGCACCTTCCTTTTGATCACCTGCTTCTTCTTTTTGGTGTTCCGCGGTTTGGTCATTGCCAAAGAGGCGCCCACCTTGTTCACCCGTTTGTTGGCCGGCAGCGTCAGCATGATTTTCTTCACCTATGCCTTTGTCAACATGGGCATGGTCAGTGGCATCCTGCCTGTGGTGGGCGTGCCTTTGCCTTTCATCAGCTATGGCGGCACCGCCATGGTCACATTGGGTTTGGGCTTGGGCATTTTGATGTCCATTGCCAAAGCCAAACGACTGGTTCAAACCTAAGCGCGTGAAACTCACAAGGCCAGCTGACCGGGGTTCAGCAGGGCCTTCTGAGCTTGCCTACAATGGCAGCATGATTTCACGCGAACCCACTCTTGAACGTCTGGCCACAGCCAGGTCCTTGTTGCTCGAGCCTTTTGGCTTGGACGAAACCCATTTGGCCAAGGCCTTGAACGCCATCAAGGCCCACAAGGTTGACGACGCCGATTTGTATTTCCAATACACCCGTGCAGAAGGCTGGAGCTTGGAAGAGGGCATTGTGAAAACCGGCAGTTTCAGCATCGACCAAGGTGTGGGTGTTCGCGCCGTTGCGGGTGAAAAAACGGCCTTTGCATACTCCGATGACATTTCAGAAGCTTCCTTGATGGATGCTGCGCAAACGGTGCGTGCCATTGCACAAGCCAACCAAAACAAAAAAGCCAAAGTTGCCCCACGCAAAATTGCAGGCATGCGCTCGCTGTACCCCTCTCTTGACCCCATCAGCTCGCTCAACAGCACTGACAAAGTGCAGTTGCTCGAAAAAGTAGAGCAATTGGCGCGCGCCAAAGACCCCCGTGTGGTGCAAGTCATGGCGGGTTTGGCCAGTGAATACGATGTGGTCATGGTGGCACGTGCCGATGGCACCTTGGCCGCCGATGTGCGACCTTTGGTCCGCTTGTCGGTCACGGTCATTGCTGAACAAAATGGCCGACGCGAGGTTGGCAGTGGCGGTGGCGGTGGCCGATTTGGCATGGCTTATTTTGACGATGCCATGGTCAATGCGTATGTGGACGATGCCGTGCATGCGGCCCTCACCAACTTGGATGCACGACCTGCGCCTGCTGGCGTGATGACCGTAGTCTTGGGCCCAGGTTGGCCTGGTGTGTTGTTGCACGAGGCCATTGGTCATGGCTTAGAAGGCGATTTCAACCGCAAAGGTTCCAGCGCTTTCAGCGGCATGATTGGCAAACGCGTGGCAGCCAAAGGCGTCACCGTGCTGGACGATGGCACCATTTCTGATCGCCGCGGCTCTTTGAATGTGGACGATGAAGGCTGCGCTAGCCAGCGCAATGTGCTGATCGAAGACGGCATTTTGAAAGGCTACATCCAAGACGCCATGAACGCGCGCTTGATGGGTGTGAAGCCTACAGGCAACGGTCGCCGTGAAAGCTATGCGCACATTCCCATGCCGCGCATGACCAATACCTACATGTTGGGTGGCGACAAAGCGCCTGAAGAAATTGTGGCCAGCATCAAGAAAGGCTTGTACGCCACCAACTTTGGCGGTGGCCAAGTGGACATCACCAGCGGCAAGTTTGTGTTCTCCGCCAGTGAAGCCTATTGGGTTGAAAACGGCAAGATTCAATACCCTGTGAAGGGCGCGACCTTGGTGGGCAGCGGCCCCGAATGCCTGAAGCATGTCAGCATGATCGGCAACGACATGCGCCTTGACTCGGGTGTGGGCGTGTGCGGCAAAGAAGGCCAAAGTGTGCCTGTGGGCGTGGGGCAACCCACCTTGCGAATTGAAGGTTTGACCGTGGGCGGCACGGCTTAAGAGGGTTTTTCTTAGATTTCTTGTCAGAAAACTGCCAAAAACTTGTGCTACATTGCAAACCTATGAACACGCGCTTCAGCTTTTTTAGCTTTTATTTTGCATTCTCAGTCCTAGGCGGACGAGAGGCCAGCGCATAAGTCACTGAACCCCTCTACCAACCGCCGGACTCAACCCCCGGCGGTTTTTTTTTGCATCTCACCGAACCCATTTTTAATTTTGAACAGGAGCACACGATGAACACCAAAGCCAAAGCCAATTCGGAACCTCGTTATGCGAACCCCACAGACCGCACAGGGCAAACCGATGACGAACGCATCAAGGACATCACCGTGTTGCCGCCGCCTGAGCATTTGATGCGCTTTTTCCCGATCACGGGAACGGCGGTGGAAACGCTCATTTCACAAACGCGTCGCAAAATTCACAACATCATGGCCGGCAAAGACGACCGTTTGCTGGTGGTCATTGGTCCTTGCTCGATTCACGACCCCGCAGCCGCTTTGGATTACGCCCGTCGTCTGAAGCCCTTGCGCGACAAATACCAAGACACCTTGGAAATTGTGATGCGTGTCTACTTTGAAAAGCCCCGTACCACGGTGGGTTGGAAGGGTTTGATCAATGACCCCTATTTGGACGAGAGCTTCCGTATTGACGAAGGTTTGCGCATTGCGCGTCAGTTGCTGATTGAAATCAACCGCCAAGGCTTGCCTGCGGGCAGTGAGTTCTTGGATGTGATTTCGCCTCAGTACATTGGCGATTTGATCAGCTGGGGCGCCATCGGCGCACGCACCACAGAAAGCCAAGTGCACCGCGAATTGGCTTCGGGTTTGTCAGCACCCATCGGCTTTAAAAATGGCACCGATGGCAACATCAAAATTGCCACCGACGCCATTCAAGCAGCCGAGCGTGGCCACCACTTTTTGTCGGTTCACAAGAACGGTCAAGTGGCGATTGTGCAAACCCAAGGCAATCCCGATTGCCATGTGATTTTGCGCGGCGGCAAAGCGCCCAATTACGATGAAGCCAGTGTCAATGCAGCATGCAAAGACTTGGTGGCGGCCAAATTGAAACCCACCTTGATGATCGATTGCAGCCATGCCAACAGCAGCAAGCAGCATGAGCGTCAAGTGGATGTGACGAATGACATTTCAGCGCAAATCAGCAAAGGCTCACATCAGATTTTTGGTGTGATGGTGGAAAGTCACTTAGAAGGGGGTGCGCAAAAGTTCAC
>CANGCI010000075.1 GCA_947451995.1 Comamonadaceae bacterium
CCACGCAACTGGCAAGGCAAATTGGTGCAAACGTTCAGTTTGAACTTGCCCAATTTTTGCTGGTTGTACATGTTGTAAAAAGTGGTGACTTCGTGCACAGCCATGGGCGCCATGCCCAGGTAGTCGGCCACCACTTTTTCGCTCTCGGGGCTGACCCAACCGAGCTCTTGTTGCACGATGGACAAGCAGGCCATGACGGCAGATTGCTTTTGATCGGCAGGGAATTTGGCCACTTCGCGTGCGAAGCGGGCTTTGGTCGCATCAGAGATCATCGGTCAATCTCTCCAAACACAATGTCCATGGTTCCAATAATGGCCACTGCGTCGGCCAACATGTGGCCACGGGCCATTTCATCAAGGGTCGCCAGGTGGGCATAGCCCGGGGCACGGATTTTCAAGCGGTAAGGTTTGTTGGCACCGTCGCTGACGAGGTAGATACCAAACTCACCTTTAGGGTGCTCAACGGCCGCATAGGCTTGGCCTTCGGGCACGTGGAAACCTTCTGTGAAAAGTTTGAAGTGGTGAATCAAACCTTCCATGTTGGTCTTCATGGACTCACGTGATGGCGGTGCCACCTTGTGGTTGTCGGTAATGACTGGGCCTGGGTTGACGCGCAACCATTTGATACATTGCTGAATGATGCTGTTGGATTCGCGCATTTCTTGCATGCGAACCAAGTAGCGGTCGTAGCTGTCGCCTGTTTTGCCCACAGGCACGTCAAACTCAACTTTGTCATAGGCATCGTAGGGCTGCGTTTTACGCAAATCCCAAGCAATGCCCGAGCCACGCAACATCGGACCTGTCATGCCCAAGTTCAGAGCGCGCTCTGGGGACACAACACCAATGCCAACGGTGCGTTGCTTCCAAATGCGGTTGTCGGTGAGCAATGTTTCGTACTCGTCGATGCACTTGGGGAAACGGTTGGTGAAATCTTCAATGAAGTCGAGCAATGAACCTTGGCGATTCACATTCAATTCGGCAATGGCTTTCGCATTGCGAATTTTGTTGACTTGGTATTGCGCCATGGTGTCTGGCAAGTCGCGGTACACGCCACCTGGACGGAAGTAAGCCGCGTGCATGCGCGCACCAGAGACCGCCTCGTACATGTCGAACAAGTCTTCACGTTCGCGGAAAGCATAGATCAGCACTGTAGAGCTGCCGCAATCGTTGGCGTGCGAGCCCAACCACATGAGGTGGTTGAGCAAGCGCGTAATTTCGGAGAACATCACACGGATGTACTGCGCACGCTCGGGCACTTCAATGCCCAACAATTTTTCAATGGCCAAGCAGTAGGCATGCTCGTTGGACATCATGGACACATAGTCCAAGCGGTCCATGTAGGGCAAGGACTGAATGTAGGTTTTGGTTTCGGCCAACTTTTCAGTGGCACGGTGCAACAAGCCAATGTGCGGATCGGCACGTTGTACGACCTCTCCGTCCAGCTCAAGCACCAAACGCAAAACGCCGTGGGCCGCAGGGTGCTGCGGGCCAAAGTTCAGGGTGTAGTTTTTAATTTCTGCCATGTTGATTCACACGAACGCTAAGCGCTCAGTGCAGACCTCCGTATTTCTCTTCGCGAATGATGCGCGGTGTGATTTCGCGAGGCTCGATCGACACGGGCTCGTACACCACACGTGCATGCTCTGCGTCGTAACGCATTTCGACATGACCTGAGACAGGAAAGTCTTTGCGGAAAGGATGGCCGATAAAGCCGTAGTCGGTGAGAATGCGGCGCAAATCGATGTGGCCATCGAACACAATGCCGTAAAGGTCGAAGGCTTCACGCTCATACCAGTTGGCGGCGTTCCACAGGTGCATGACCGAATCAACCAAGGGCAAGTCATCTTCTGGGCAACGCACCATGACACGCACACGCTGATTCAAGGCGACGGACAGCAAGTGCACCACCACACCAAAACGAGGACCCTCATCCCCTACTTCGCGGTAGGTTGAATAGTCCATGCCGCACAGGTCCATGAGTTGTTCGAATTGGCACAAAGGCGCATCGCGCAATGTTTGCATGACCGCAAGGTAATTGGCGGCGCTCACATGCACTGTGACCTCGCCCAAAGCCAAATCGACGTGCTCGACTTGCTCGCCCAAGACTTGCGTCAAATTTTGTTGAAGTTGTTCGGGATGAATTGAAAAAGTCATGGTGCTTCTTTCAAACCCGCGCAATGGTTTGCGTGCGGCGAATCTTTTGCTGCAACTGGATGATGCCGTAGATCAGGGCTTCTGCAGTGGGTGGGCAGCCTGGCACATACACATCCACAGGCACAATGCGATCGCATCCGCGAACCACTGAATAGCTGTAGTGGTAGTAGCCACCGCCATTGGCGCAAGAGCCCATGGAGATGACCCAACGAGGCTCGGACATTTGGTCGTAAACCTTGCGCAAAGCGGGTGCCATTTTGTTGGTGAGTGTGCCGGCCACGATCATCAAATCACTTTGACGAGGACTGGCACGGAACACTTCAGCACCAAAGCGCGCCAAGTCGTAGCGTGCCGTGGCAGCGTGCATCATTTCAACCGCGCAACATGCCAAGCCAAAAGTCATGGGCCACAAAGAACCCGTCTTGGCCCAGTTCACCACAGAGTCATAGCTCGTGGTGATGAAGCCTTCTTTCATCACGCCTTCAATCATTGTTCACATCCTTGTTGAAGCACAAAGTCAAACGGGATCATTCCCAATCCAGGGCGCCTTTTTTCCACTCGTAGACAAAGCCCACAACCAGAATGGCGAGAAAAATTACGACAGCGACAAAGCCTGCCACACCCACTTCCTTCAAGGCCACGGCCCAAGGAAACAAGAAAGCAATTTCGAGGTCAAACAAAATGAACAAGATCGCCACCAAGTAGTAGCGAACGTCAAATTTCATGCGGGCGTCTTCGAAGGCTTCAAAGCCGCATTCGTAAGGGGAGTTTTTGGCAGCGTCTGGACGGTTGGGGCCTAAGATGTACCCCAAGACCTGAGGCAGTACGCCGACGGCGACTCCCACCAAGATGAACAACAAGATGGGGAGGTACTGGTCAAGGTTGGTCATGGACTTCTACTCACTTGTGAAACGCTGGGTGATCACACCCAGCGACTCTCTGTGTTGGTGCCGTCGGCGAGACTCGAACTCGCACAGCTTTCGCCACTACCCCCTCAAGATAGCGTGTCTACCAATTTCACCACGACGGCGGTTATTTTTGCTCTGATGGCGTGAGGCACCTACAAGTAGGTTTTGGCTCTCAGAACAACTCGTAGTTTACCCCTAAACAGGGTTCATCTTTCGGGGTAAACGCCGAAATTTGTGACGCGCATCAAGAAGACCACAAGTGCGCAAAAACCAAGAGATTTCTTACTTCGAACTTGCAGGTGCAGGTGCACCGGAAGTTACAGGTGCGTTACCTGGAATTTGTGACGCTGTGCTGTTGTCTACAGGTGCTGCGGGAGCCACGACTGCGGCGCCTTCCAACACACTGCCAGACGCTGCGGGGCGAAGGTTACCAAAGTAGGCCAACATCAGTGTGCTTGTGAAAAACACAGCAGCCAAAACAGCCGTGGTGCGTGACAAGAAATTGGCACCACCCGATGCACCAAACAAGCTGCCAGAACTGCCGCTGCCAAACGCGGCGCCCATGTCGGCACCTTTGCCATGTTGCACCAAAATCAAACCAATCATGGCCAAGGCCGACAACATCTGTACAGCCAAAATTACGGTGATCATTGCATTCATGCTTTGCTCCAAATCTAAATGTCTACTGTCGTACGTTCAAGAGGGCTTAGGCACTCACTGAACCTGCGGCCATGATGGCCAAAAAGTCGGGCGCCTTGAGGGCGGCACCGCCAATCAAGCCACCGTCAATGTCGGGTTGTGCCAGCAACTGTGCGGCATTGGCGGCATTCATGCTGCCGCCATACAAAATAGAAATACGGTCTGAATGCGACGTCGCCGCTTTCAGTTGCGCACGCAACACGGCGTGAACCTCTTGCGCTTGTTCAGGCGATGCCGTACGGCCCGTTCCGATGGCCCACACGGGCTCATAGGCCACCACGATTTCACTGATGCAGTGTCCGTTGGTGTGAATGACGGCAGCCAATTGGCGCTTCACCACCTCTTCGGTTTTGCCAGCTTCGCGGTCCGCCAAAGTTTCTCCCACGCACACGATGGGCGTGATGCCAGCCGACAAAGCGCGCTGCGCTTTGAGGGCCACTGTGGCATCCGACTCTGCGTGGTATTGACGGCGCTCTGAATGACCCACGATGGCATAGCGCACCGAAAAATCATTCAACATGCCAGCAGAGATTTCGCCGGTAAAGGCACCCACCTCTTGCGCTGACACATCTTGCGCGCCCAAGGCGACGAGTGTTTGACCCGAAAGAATGGTTTGCACCTGCGCCAAATAAGCAGCAGGCACACACACAGCAGCTTGGCAAGACATGCCTTTGCTGCCGTCGAGCACTGCCTGCAACAAAGAGGCGTTGGCAGCCAAACTGCCATTCATCTTCCAGTTGCCTGCAATGAGCTTTTTCTTCATGGTCTTACCCTCTTCTACCTTGGTGTTCGATCACTCTGATTGCGCGGGCGCAGCAGGACGGTCGATCAAGGCTTTCATGGACAATTTCACGCGGCCTTTTTCGTCGGTCTCGAGCACTTTGACTTTGACGATCTGGCCTTCTTGCAAATAGTCAGACACTTTTTCAACGCGCTCGTGGGCGATTTGGCTGATGTGCAACAAGCCATCTTTGCCAGGCAACAAATTGATCAATGCACCGAAGTCCAACAACTTGGTGACGGGGCCTTCGTAGACTTTGCCGATTTCAACTTCAGCAGTGATCTGCTCAATGCGGCGTTTGGCTTCATCAGCCTTGGCGCCATCGGCAGCAGCGATGGTGATCGTGCCGTCTTCGTTGATGTTGATCTGTGTGCCAGTTTCTTCGGTCAGCGCACGGATGGTGGCGCCGCCCTTGCCGATCACATCGCGAATTTTCTCGGGATTGATCTTCATGGTGAAGAGCTTGGGTGCGAAGTTAGACACTTCGGTTTTGGCTTCGCTCATCGCGTCTTGCATCTTGCCCAAGATGTGCATGCGCGCTTCTTTGGCTTGTGCCAATGCCACTTGCATGATCTCTTTGGTAATGCCTTGGATTTTGATGTCCATCTGCAAAGCCGTCACGCCGTTGGTGGTACCGGCCACTTTAAAGTCCATGTCACCCAAATGATCTTCGTCGCCCAAGATGTCGGTCAACACAGCAAAGCGGCTGGCATCTTTGATCAGGCCCATGGCAATACCGGCCACGTGCGCTTTCATGGGCACGCCAGCGTCCATCAAGGACAAGCAGCCACCGCACACAGAAGCCATGGAAGAAGAACCATTGGACTCTGTAATTTCAGAGACCACACGCATGGTGTAGGGGAATTCTTCTTTGGTTGGCAACACAGCGGCCAAAGCACGCTTGGCCAAACGGCCGTGACCAATTTCACGACGCTTTGTAGAACCCATGCGGCCCACTTCGCCGGTGGCAAAGGGAGGCATGTTGTAGTGCAACATGAAGCGGTCTTCGTACTCACCGGCCAATGCGTCAATGCGTTGTGCATCGCGCTCTGTGCCCAAAGTGGCGATCACCAAAGCTTGTGTTTCGCCGCGTGTGAACAAGGTCGAACCGTGTGTGCGTGGCAACACGGAGTTGCGAATTTCGATAGGACGAACGGTGCGTGTGTCGCGGCCATCGATGCGGGGCTCGCCTGCCAAGATTTGGCTGCGAACGATGTTGGCTTCGATGTCAAACAACATGCCTTCAACTTTGACGCTGTCGAATTCGACGCCGTCAGCTTTCAAAGCGGCCATGGTGGCGGCGTATGTTTCGCGGCAAGCCTGTGTGCGGCTTTGCTTGTTGCGGATTTGGTATGCAGCGCGGAGTTTTTCCTCTGCGTGTGCATTCACTTTGGCAATCAAAGCTTCGTCCTTGGCAGGTGCCGTCCAATCCCAGGCGGGTTTGCCAGCATCGCGCACCAATTCGTGAATGGCGTTAATCGCAATGTTGCCTTGCTCATGGCCAAACACCACAGCGCCCAACATGATCTCTTCAGACAATTGTTGCGCTTCAGATTCCACCATCAACACGGCAGCTTCAGTACCGGCAACGACCAAGTCCATCTGGCTGTCTTTGCGTTGTGTTTGACCGGGGTTCAACACGTATTCGCCGTTGATGTAACCCACGCGGGCAGCGCCGATGGGGCCATTGAAAGGTACGCCAGAAATAGACAATGCGGCGCTCACAGCGATCAAGGCTGCGATGTCGGCATCGACTTCAGGGTTCAAAGAAACGGTGTGAACCACAACGTGCACGTCGTTGTAGAAACCTTCTGGGAACAAAGGGCGAATAGGACGGTCGATCAAACGGCTGGTGAGTGTTTCCAACTCACTGGGTTTGGCTTCACGCTTGAAGAAGCTACCAGGGATCTTGCCAGCTGCGTATGCTTTCTCAATGTAGTCCACAGTCAAGGGGAAAAAGTCTTGACCGGCTTTGGAATTCTTAGAAGCCACCACTGTGGCCAAAACCACGGTGTCTTCAATGTTGACCAGCACAGCGCCGGAAGCTTGGCGTGCAATTTCGCCGGTTTCCATGATGACCTTGTGTTGGCCCCATTGGAATGTTTTTGTCACTTTGTTAAAAATCGACATATGAATATCTCCAGAAAATCACAGTGCAAACGGCTGCACTGAAAAGCCTAGATATTTGCAGTCTGAACTCGATGCCATTCCATGAATGATCTGTACAAACACACAGATGATTGATGGAATGACACAGCGCGGGTCCGGTCTGAAAACGTCTTTTTAGAAAATTAAAGTAGAAAGCGCCTGAGCTAGCGGGCTAACTCAGGCGCTTGTCATCTTTTGATACGCTTATTTGCGCAGGCCAAGTTTGGCGATCAGTGCAACGTAGCGGTCAGCGTCTTTGGACTTCAAGTAGTCCAACAATTTACGACGACGGCTCACCATGCGCAACAAACCGCGGCGACCGTGGTGGTCTTTGGCGTGTGTTTTGAAGTGAGGTGTCAACTCGTTGATGCGAGCTGTCAGCAAAGCCACTTGGACTTCGGGGCTACCAGTGTCATTGGCAGCGCGGGCATTGGCCTTAACGACTTCTGCTTTGATGGAGGATGCAATCATTTTTCTTCCTTGTTTTCGTTTGGCATTCACATTGCAAAGCAATATGAACAGCTGCACGAGGTTTTATAACTTGCGCAAGCGGTTTGGAATCAACTGCTGCGTGCGATCTTGGCCGTGCAAATCCCTATAAGGGTCTTGCTTGGCAAAGCCTCGGAATTATAACCATAGCCACCTGCTTAAACCACCCCCTTTCCGGTCATACTGGCTATAAAAACAGGTTTTCAAGCTGATTTTCAGCCCAAAATGGCGTCTTATGGACAAAATCAGAATCGACAAATGGCTGTGGGCTGCCCGGTTTTACAAGACGCGGTCCTTGGCCACAGACGAAATTGGCAAGGGCCGAGTCGAAATCAATGGTCAAACGGCCAAAGCCTCCCGCGAGGTCAAAGTTGGCGACATCGTCAGTATTCGTCAAGGCGACATCACCCGAACACTCAGGGTTCTCGGCCTCAGCGACCAGCGGGGGCCCGCACCCATGGCCCAAGCTTTGTACGAGGAAACGCCTGAAAGCATTGCCCTCAGAGAAAAAACCAGCATTCAAAGGCGCTTGGCCCGCGAGCCCGCACTGAGCATCGAGCAAGGCCGCCCCACCAAGCGCAATCGCCGAGAACTGGAAAAAGCCAAGGGCGTGGGCTGGAACGACCGCTGGAGTGCTTCGGTCGATTTTGAATGAAGGGTTCGCATCTCTGGCGAAAGTGACACCTAAGTGCCAGTTTGAGAAGCGAACAGGGGTTTTCACCCTCCCCCAGCTTTCACCTCCCCCCTACAGTGTGGTCAACCTTTAACCCGTAGGAGACCCTCAATGAAGTTTTCTGGCACCGCAGCCCCAAGCACGCGCCGACTCAGCCTGCGCATTTTGTACGCTTTGAGCTTGGCAGCCCCTCTTGGCCTTGGTCTATTGAGCAGCACCTCAGCCTCTGCACAAGCCTATCCCAACCGGCCGATTCGCTTGGTGGTGACGTTCCCAACGGGTGGCGCACCCGACATCTTGGCCCGTCTGTTCAGCGAAAAAGCCCAACTGGGTCAACCCGTGGTGATCGACAACAAACCTGGTGCCGGCGGCAACATTGGCAGCGACATCGTGGCCAAGTCAGCTGGCGATGGCTACACCATAGTCATGGGAACAGTTGGCACGCACTCGATCAACGGCTCCCTTTACGAAAAAATGCCCTACGACATGGTGAAAAACTTTTCACCCATTTCCTTGATTGCGTCCGCCCCAAATTTGCTGGTGGTCAACAATGACCTGCCGGTCAAAACCGTGAACGAATTGATTGCCTACATGAAGGCCAATCCCAACAAGTTGTCGTTTGGCTCGCCTGGCATTGGTACTTCGGTGCACATGTCGGGTGAATTGTTCAAGTCCATGACCGGCACCAGCATGACGCACGTGCCCTACAAAGGCCGCCAATTCTTCTTGCCCGATTTGTTGGGTGGCAGCATTCAATTGGTGTTTGACAACATGCCATCGGCCTTGCCCATGGCCAAAGAAGGCAAGATCCGCGCAATTGCGCAAACCACAGCCAAGCGCTCACCTGCAGCGCCAGACGTTCCCACAGTTGCAGAGTCATTGCCTGGCTTTGAAGCGACCACTTGGTTTGCGATGTTTGCACCCGCCAATACGCCCAAGCCCATCATCGACAAATTGAATGCCGAAGTGGTTCGCGTCTTTAAATTGCCAGAGGTAACTGAGCGTTTGAAAACATTGGGCCTTGACCCTGTTTTGTCGACACCCGATGAACTGGGCAAATACCAAGCCAGTGAAATCGTGAAGTGGACCAAGGTGGTCAAAGAGTCGGGTGCCAAGGCTGAATAAAAAAGCCGCAAGCATTCACGAAATTTTGAGCTTGATACTGTCCCCCTGAATTTTCACTTCCTTTATTTTTGGAACATCAAATGACCTCTGAACTGAACCGACGCGACGTCCTCCAAGCGGGCTTGGCGGGTGCTGTCACCATTGCCATGCCCGCCATGGCGCAAAGCAGCTTTCCATCTAAACCCATCAAATTGATTTGCCCTTGGCCTGCTGGCGGCTCTACCGATGGTGTGATGCGCTCCTTGGCTGAAAGCGCCACGCGCATTTTGGGCAGCCCTGTGGTGATTGAAAACAAAGCGGGGGCCAGCGGCATGTTGGGCCCTAACGAGTTGGTCAATGCCAAGCCCGATGGCTACACCTTGTCGCAACTGACCATCGGTGTATTGCGTTTGCCGCACATGCAAAAAATGCAATTCAACCCGCTGCAAGATTTCACCTACATTGCCTGCCTCACTGGCTACACCTTTGGCATTGTGGTGCGCTCCGACTCCCCCATCAAGTCCATCAAAGATTTGGTGGACTACGCCAAAGCCAATCCTGGCAAATTCACTTTTGGCTCCACAGGCAATGGCACGACACCTCACTTGGCGGTCGAAGAATTTGCCATGAAAGCAGGCATTCAATTGCAACACGTTCCTTTCAAAGGAAGCGCAGATGGCATGGCCTCGGTTTTGGGCGGCCACGTCATGGCCCACAGCGATGCCACAGGTTGGGCGCCGCACGTTGACGCTGGTACTTGTCGTTTGCTGGCCACCTATGGCAGCAAGCGTACCAAGCGTTGGCCCAATGTGCCTACACTCAATGAATTGGGCTACGACACAGTGTCCGATTCACCCTTCGGCATTGGCGGCCCCAAAGGCATGGACCCAGCCATCACACGCAAATTGCAAGATGCGTTCAAGAAAACTTTGGAAGACCCACAAGTCTTGGCCACCTTCGAAAAATTTGACCAATCGGTGATTTACATGAACACCGAGGAATACACCAAGTTTGCGCGCGACAACTACCAAAAAGAAAAAGCCATCATTGAAAAACTCGGATTGGCCAAGCAAGGCTAAAACGAAAAAAAGCCCAGTCATCACTGGGCTTTTTTCATGGGCATGTGCTTTGTTTCAGATTGAGGGGCGGCTCATTTTGCAACTGCTCGGCATCGCCACTTCGGCTGCTTTGAATTGCTTCACTGTTTTGAATCCGTAGCCTGATCCCTCCACATCAAAGGGCACGTCTGTGCCGCCCTGTTTGGCCATCACACCCACCACCAAGGGTTGCTGAAACTGATGATCTTGTGCACGCATTTTGCCTCGCTGCCCAGCCATGCTGACTTCCGCATTTTCAAGTTGCAAGGCCACCGCCAAAGGCTCAGATGAGCCAGCCTTTTCAATCGACTGCGCCAAGGCTTCCACCATCAACTGCATGCGCAAATGCACATAGTCTTCAGAAGGCTTGTCAAAGCGTTGTTTGAAGGCTTGATAAAACTTGACGCTTTCCGTGCCTGCCACGTTGGGCATCCATTCTGCCACCGCCAAAACTTTGCCAACACCCGCCTCACCCATGGCAGCCGGCGCACCTAGGGCATTGCCATAGAAGGTGTAAAACTTACCTTCAAAGCCCACCTCTTTGGCGGCCTTCACCAACAAGGTCAAATCATTGCCCCAGTTGCCCGTGATGACGGCTTGCGCACCTGACGCTTTGATTTTGGACGCATAGGGCAAGAAATCTTTGACACGGCCCATGGGATGCAACTCGTCACCGACGATTTGCACGTCGGGCCGCAATTGGGTCAGCTGATGCTTGGCTTCACGCAGCACCGCTTGGCCAAAGCTGTAATCTTGTCCGATCAAATACACAGACTTGAGTTTGGTGTCTTGTTTTAGCACCTGCATCAGTGCGGTCATGCGCATGTCGGCATGCGCATCGAATCGGAAGTGCCAAAAATTGCACTTCTCTTGCGTCAGCGCAGGATCAACTGCTGAGTAATTTAAAAAGAGTACGCG